>CAIWNO010000055.1 GCA_903914045.1 uncultured bacterium
ATCGCCGGGGTTTCGTCACGCAAGGCGCGATCAAGCGCGGCGCGCGCAACCCAACCAATCACCGCCAGCGTGACTAGGACAATGACAATCCCCACAATCACAGCCATATATCCCTGATTTTGAGCCAGTGTTTGAATATCGGTGGCGCCCGTGGCGGAAGCCGAAGCTGCCATAAAGCACGCGAACAACGTTCGCGGCGCGATGCCCACTGAGGATCCGATTACAAATTCTGTCCATCGCGCGCCGCACGCCGCAAGCACCAAGTTGGTCACGGCAAACGGCCCGCTTGGCGAAAGTCGAATCAACGCAATGATGCCCGTGGCCTTGAACGCATTTTCCTCAAGGATTGTTTTGCGAATGATGGACCAACGTTTGCGCGAGTCAATCCACGTTGCGACATGATCCGAGCACACCAATTTACTAATGCCAAAACCAATCGTGCTGCCGCCCAAATATCCGGCGGCGCACGCGGCGAAACCAAGTTCCACACCAAAGACCCAGCCGCCAACAATAGTGGCGGCATACGTTGGCAAAATGCCAAGACCCGTCAACACCGCGTAGCTTGCGGCAAACAGCGCGGCGGCGCGCACGTCTTCACCACCAAGCCATTCGTGAGCTGAATGAATATTGGCCAGCAAATACAGGCCGCAGCCCATGGGCAGCAAACTCCACACGATCAACAAAACAATTCCTCCGCGCATGCCACGAGGAAGCGATTGAAAGAATGGCTCTGGTTTATGGCTCTGGTGGCGGCTCAAATGGTGAGGGCTCTACGGGCTCTGGTACGGGCGCGGGCGTTGGTTGTAATTTTGTTTTTCGAACGGGTGAGGGTTGCGCAACGGGCTCTGGTTCAGGTTCTGCGGTGGGTTGTGCAACTGGCTCTGGTGCGGGCTCTGGTTCAGGTTCTGCGGTGGGTTGCACTTCGGGCTTTGGTGCGGGCGCGAGTTCAGGTTCTGCAGTGGGTTGCACTTCGGGCTCTGGTGCGGGCTCTGGTTCAGGTTCTGCAGCGGGTTGCACTTCGGGCTCTGATGCGGGCTCTGGTTCAGGTTCTGCAGCGGGTTGCACTTCGGGCTCTGATGCGGGCTCTGGTTCAGGTTCTGCAGCGGGTTGCACTTCGGGCTGTGCAACTGGTTCAGCTGCGGGCTTTGAAATTGGTGAGCGTTCGGGTTGAGAATTTATTTCTGGTTCTGAGTCAACAATTGGAGTGGGTTCTGCTTCAAGTGAAGGGTCGCCTTCTCCACTTGAACTATTTTCGGATCCACCAGTTGAAGTTGAATTGTGTTCATCAACTATTTGTCCCACCTCTTCTGAAACCATTGCCGAAGGCACGACAACTGCTGGCTCTGCTGTTGAATTATTGACTGACTCAAATGTTGAGGCAGTTGCCGTCTCAGATGTTGAGGCGCTTGTTGAATGTTGACTTGATGTGTCAACCTTCTCGGCCCCTACTCCAAGTTCTTTTTCTGTTCCTGTGTCAGGGTTTGGACCTCGCACAAGATTTGATTTTGGCTTTTCAATTTTCTGCGCACTCGCCACTACCGCAGGCTGAGCAACGATTGCAGGCTTTACATTTATTTGCTCAACAGGTTCTGGCGCGGGCCGCTCTGCTTCTTGCGCAACAGGTTCTGGCGCGGGCCGCTCTACCTCTTGCGCAACAGGTTCTGGCGCGGGCCGCTCTACCTCTTGCGCGACAGGTTCTGGCGCGGGTCGCTCTACCTCTTGTGCAACAGGTTCTGGCGCGGGCTGCTCTACCTCTTGCGCGACAGGTTCTGGCGCGGGAATTGCCTCATGTGCTGGCGTCATCGTTTCAGGAATTCCCTCAGATTGCGCCACTTGCAGATCTTTTTCAGAGACTGGCACTACGACTGGTGTTAGCACACTACTTTCTGACTCCACAGCTCCTGCATGTGATGGTTGATCTTGAGTGGGATCTGCCGCGACATCAGTCGATGGATCCACCGTTGATTTTGAAATTGCTGAATGGGTCGACTCCTCCACTTCTGTTACTGGTGTTGGTTCGCCTTCAACAACGGCCGCAGGTTGCTCAAGCGGTTGCGACTGCGTGGTTGGAGCGGCTTCAACAACGGCCGCAGGTTGCTCAAGCGGTTGCGGCTGCGTGGATGGAGCGGCTTCAACAACCGCCGCAGGTTGCTCAAGCGGTTGACTCTGTGGCATTGATGAAGATTGAACTGCACCGGTAGTCGAACTGGTCGCGGCCATGGACACAGCACTAGACATTGGTATCTCTGGCGGAAGTCGTGCGTCACTTTCAGAAGTTGAAACAACAGGAAGCCCCTTTGATACTTCAGGAGCAGTCTTGGAATGATCCGAGGAATACGAAAGTATTTTCGATTTCGTTTCAATCGGCATGCCCGCTAAACGCCGATCGACTTCATCTAAATAATGGCGCGCTTGCAACCAAAAATGGGCTGGCACCGTGATGGTGCTGGTGGAAAATTCAACGGAAGGCGGATTTGAATTGACAAGCTCCGCTGAAAATCTCCACTCCGCTTCTTCACGCTTGGGGTCTTGGCCTGGAACCATGACATCACGAACCACATCACGCAAAATTTCAATGCGACTTTGTGCGTCGTCACGCCATACTTTATTTTCCAACACCACCCAATCCGCATAACGCGGATCGTCGGCGGCTTGCACCATGGCCTTCCACACTTGATCGCGGGTGTGACCAGGAAATTCACGATCCTTGGTTCCGCACGCGGTCAAAAATGTTGGCAGCACTGTGCACAGCAACAACCATCGACACCAAGTCTTCATGGCAAGACGCTCGATGATCAATGCAAGCCTGGAGTTTGTTGTGAAGATGCAACGCATGGAATTAATCACGCGACAAATTGGTGTGCACTCGTTGCACATCGTCATGATCCTCAAGTGCCTCGACCAATTTTTCAACTGTTTGAATTGTTGCAACATCGACGGTAACCGTATTGAGTGGAACATATTCTATTTGAGCGCTTTCCACAGCAATACCGGCGGCCTCAACCGCTTCACGGACGGCTCCAAAATCAGCTGGTTGGGTGCTGATTTGCCAGCCCTCTTCACCAGTTTGCACGTCCTGAGCCCCGGCCTCTAGGACAATTTCCATTAGCGCGTCCTCGGTGGTGGCCGAACTGGAAATCAGCAGTATTCCCTGCTGAATAAAGCCAAACATGACGCTGTTGGGCACGCCAATTTTTCCACCATTCTTGTCAAAAATGGTGCGGATTTCCGGTGCCGTTCGATTGGTGTTGGCCACCAACGCCTCCACCACAAGGGCCACGCCGCCTGGACCAAATCCTTCGTAGCGGGTCGGCTCATATTGCTCGCTGTCTAAACCACCCGCTCCTTTTTTCACCGCTTTCTCAATGGTGTCCCGCGGCATGTTGCCGGCTTTGGCGTCCAAAATAGCCAGGCGCAACGATGAATTAAATTTTGGATCCACTCCACCGGTGCGCGCGGCCACAATCACGGCGCGACTAAGCTTGCTCCAAATTTTTCCGCGCTTGGCGTCCACCGCCGCTTTGCGATGCTTGATATTTTTCCAAACACTATGGCCAGCCATTATTTGGCTCCTTCAGGTGTTGTCGATGGCTCCATGATGCGCAAAGTATCAGAGGCGGGGCTTGGGGTACTTTGCGCAGTGGGAAGATCTTGTGCGAAATCCATTTCGGCCACATCCGGCGCGGCGCCTTGCGAAATAGCTTTCAATTTATTTTTGGCGCGCAGAATGGCCGCTCCATCGTTGTGATTATAAAATTCATCACCACTCCACACGCGAATGCCCCACTCCTTTTGCTGCACAAGTTCAAAGGCGCTGATCGTATTCTCACGCGAAGATGTATTCACGCCCTGCTGCGCGATCAAACGCCATAATTTCAGCGACTCATCCGTGCGCCCAACTTGAAAGAGTGCGTCGGCATAGTGGTCCATGGATTCGACAGAAGCGCGGTTCCCCGCAATTTGAAGTGATTCATGCAGCAGCGAAAGCGCGCCAATTTGTGCAGGCGTATCCAGCAATTTCCCTTGTCGATACGCCAGCCACCCTGCCGTATCCAAGGTGCTTGGGTCGTGTGGCGTCGCGGCAAGCGCGCGCTTGACCAAATCCACCGTGACTAAATCAATGTCATTGCGCTCCATGCGCAGCCAAGCCAAATTATTCATGGCTGAGGAAAGGTCGGGAGAAAGATCAATCGCGGCTTGAAAACATTCTTGCGCGGCGACGGAATCGCTGGCCAGAAGAAAAATGTTTCCCAACTCCGCAAGATCCTCCGCCGCGCTTGTCACGCGCGGATCTTTGATGCGGAATTGATTGCTTTCGCGCTCGTGGGTTAGCCTCATGATGGCTTTCTTCACATTTCCCTTGGCGATGATGCAGGCCAACTCCGCGCGAAAAAGTTTCGCTTTGTTTTTATCCTTGCTCAACATGCCAACGGCGTTGAGCAAATATTCGGCGCGCATGAACATGCCTTCATCGGCCAGCAATTGGGCGGCTTCAATCGTGTTGGGAATGGGCCATGCTCGCGCGTGTTTTTGAGCAAGCGCAAGCGCATCCTCCAGACCCTGATCCAGCATTGCGTACGCGACGTACATGGGTTGCACCTTCGCGTCATCAAGCAATGGCTTGGCCAAAGCCGATTGCAACGCCAAGCGGTCGTCGATATTTTTTGGCAACTGATGCGCCAACAAAACCGCGCTTTTTCTCTGCAATTTGGTCATATTTTTATCCGCGCACAACGAACGTAATTCTGCTGCGGCGGCGTTTGGATCAATGGACATGGCAAATTCAATCCGCTCCAACTGGGAACGACCCGCCGCGTATCGCACGCGTTTGGAGGCGTTCATCATCACGCTCCAAGCCTCTGATTTATTTCCCGCGGCCACAAGGCTGCGCACACACCCGCGCACTAGCGCGTCGGACTCGGGATCGGCGGCGCAAGCGCTCTTGAGAATGTCGACCACTTCAAGTAACCGCCCTTGCCGCGCTTTGCACGATGCATCCACTTCGCCAAGTTCCGCGGCAGCGCGATGTGAAAGCACCAACGCATCTAGAAATTTTTCCGTTTCAGGTAAACGGCCAAGGTCGGCGGACGCCGACAATAAAGCTTGTCCAACAATGGCATCACATGGATCCTCTATGAACAACAAACGCAGCGATTCCAGCGCGGCTTCAGATTGATTTTTTCGCTGACTCGACAGGGCTTTCTCGCGGCGGTATTCGCGCTGAACCTGCGCCGAAGCGGAGCTCTTGACTATTTCCATGGCGTCCTCGTCGGGCGCGATTGAGTGATCTGGAGCTGCGACTTCCAAAAATTTCCGCGCCGCCATGCGATTGTCCGGCGCGAAGTCGAGTGCACGCTCAAGTGAATTTCGCGCCTCGATCGCCGCCTCCTTGCGCTGTTCAAAGGTTCGATCACTTGATTGATCCAGCGCCAGATATGTATCGATTGCCGCACGCGCCATCCACGCTTGCGCACTTTTTTTGTCCAGCGCGATGGCTTTTTCCGCCCATTCAATGGCTTTTTCAGTTTCTTCGCATTCCTGAAATACAACAGAAAGTGCCACGGACTCATCCGTTGATGTCGCGTCGCACAAAGATGCGATATGGGAAATTTCCGCAAGATCTTGCTCAATGGCCAACGCTTTCAAAGCCACAATGCGCGCCGCGCTTCCAATGACGTCTTGCGATTCAATGAATGGCATGATGGTATGCAACGCAAGCAGAGAATCAAACCCACATAAATCAAACCATGCTTGTAGAAGCGCGCGCGTTGCATCGTGAATGAAGGCGTCTTGCATTGGGTACTTGGTCGGCGAAATTTGAATGAGAGTGCGCAGTTGCTTGGCGGACATTGGCACTGCGCGAAGCGCGGCGGCCCAGCGCGCGGCGGACATTGGATGTGTTTGCACTTGGGCCAAAGCCAGTTGAACAACATCCTCTACACCTTTATGCAATGCATGTAATTCCACAAACTCACGCATGGCGATTGAATCATTGAGAACTTGTGGAGCCGCTGCGAAAATAAAATCCGCCGCGCCAGCGTTGCCGCACGCCAACACACAACGTGCCGCCATGACTGTTTGTGCGCAGGCGTTTGAACGCCCCACAGTGCCCGCATCCATACTCACACCGTTGCGCGTGGCTTCTTGCAAAAGCCCTTCAATTGGCTCGGAGAAGCCATTTTTAGCCAACCACGCAACCGCGTTTGGCGCACCAGCTTGTCCTGGCGAAGTGGTGGTGGCCAAAGCGCTCATGATGAGTTGGCGCGCTTGGGCGGGGCGCCCTGAACATGTCAAAGCCCAGATCACTGGCGGCAAACTTGTGGCGTCAAGCGCATCCACCCCCGCCAACGTCAACGTGAAAGATTCCGCGGCCACGTCCCACTGTCCAATGGCGGCTTCACACTCGCCAGCGAATCGAAGAAACTCCTTTGTTTGACTTCGCACAGCTTTTTCTTCGGGGGCCAAATTTTGGATCAATGCCATTTCAAATTGCGAAGCTTCATGAAAGCAGGTTGCCGCCGCTTGCGCGTAATTCAATTCCCTCAAGGCCAAGGCCAATCCCGCGGATGTGGCAATCTGCATTTTCAATCGTGCGTTAGTGGGCTCGACCGTCAACCATAATCTTCGCGACAAGAATAATTTTGCAACTGCATCCTGAAATTTTTTGCTGGCCACATAATCAAGTCCCATGCCAGTGGTCGCCTCCACATCGTTGGGTGAAAGCGCAAGCACTTGCTCCCACGCGCCAAGGGCGGTCTCTCTGCGACCGATGCTGTCCAAAATACGCGCCATTTCCCGCCATACCAGCGTGTTTTTTGCATCTTCTCGCACCATCTTCAACAATAATTGCATTGCTTGATCGGGCTCGCGCTGACGCATGAGCGATCGTGCCTTGCCCAACCAAGCGGGTTCAAACACTGGGGGAGAAGGCGCCGCATGCTCTGCATCCATGACAGGAGAGAATTTTTTTTCACATGCGTCCAAGGTCAGCGTCATGGCAGCTAGATTGGCCGGCGCTTTCATGGCCATGTAGGCAGGCGCGTCGAGTGATTTCCACTCTGCTTGTTTTTCTTGAGATGCTTGAACCTGCAATTGTCCAATGTCAGAGGCTTGCGCCATGGCGCATCCATCACCAACCGTGAGCAACAACAATGCCCAAAGTGTTTGACGCATGCTCACGCCTACTTGCGCGGGGCGCGTTTGGATGCAGAAGCGGCGGGCTTGCGCGCGGTCTTTCCAACTCGCGCGGGGCGACCCGACACCAAGTAGCGGTCGACGGCTTTGCGAATGGCCACGTGCGTGGACACCGCGTCCTCGGCGCGAACATGGCGCAGCATGAGTTGGGAAATATCCGCCGCCGAACCAGCCGCGGTGAGAATGTCGGACTCCACCAACAGGCGAATGGTGGTGCGATCCATGGGGACGGCGTGAATATTCAAGCCCAGTAAACACACCCGCGCCGCCACAAATGATGGGATTCCATCTAGGTTTTCAATGTAACTTTTGGCGTCGCGCTTTGGAATGGTGGCGAGATGTTCCAAGCTGACCTTGTGTTGGCGCTTAAAAATATCATGCAAGGCGCGGCGCAACAATACGCAGCGATCGTGCGCCTCTGGATAACGCACGCCAATCGTTTCGACCATTTCCTTGACAAGCGACACACGCAAGTCGTTGAAGTCAACCATGTCATGGCGAATGCGAGCCATGGCGTGCTCGGTCTGATCGCGCGAGGCGTCGGTCAGAAGAAAACTTTCAATCAACAACTCGATCAAGTCAGTTGGTGGGGTTGGATCTTTTTCCGCGTTGGTGCGGACAAATTGGGCGAACTTGGTTGTGTACAGTTCTGGCTTGGCGGTCATGATTCCTCAGATTGAATAATTACTTGGGTGCGGGTGTGTGAAATGAAATTGAAATTGAATTTGAAATGAAATATGAAAATGGATGTCGAATTACTGTGTGTCTTGCTCAGTTGGGGCTTCAGAAGATTCATCCGCGGGGATTTCTCCGCGCGCCAAACTGGCCGTGTGCATGGCGGCGTCGAGCGCGGCCTGCTTCTTCAGCGAATCATCAAGTTGAAATTCCAAGCGTGGAAGACGGCGAATTTCGATCTTTTTGAACATGCCCGCCTTCAATCGGCCACTGGCATGGCGCAAGGCGGCAATAGCCAACATGCCGCGCTCGGCTGGCAAAACTGAAATATGAAATCGCACGGTGGAACGATCGGCAGTCATGACCGCGTCAAGCACGCTGATCAAACACCCTTCAACACGCGGATCGGACAAACCCTCGGCGATGGCCGACTGCATGGCGCGACGAAGTCCCGAGGACAATCGTCCAGCGGTGCGTTCATCCGATGGCTCGTGGTCGTTGCGGTTCATCGTGTGGCCGGCATTGATCGAGTCACGGTTGAAGTTCGATAGCACTCAAGCACATCGCCCGCCTTGATGTCGTTGTAACCAACAATCTTCATGCCGCATTCCATGCCGGCGCGAACTTCCTTGGCGTCGTCCTTGATGCGCTTGAGTTGCTCAAGTCGGCGGTCCTTCTCAATCACAATGCCTTCGCGCGTGACGCGGATTTGCGCGTTGCGCTCCACCACGCCATCGGTGACATAGCAACCAGCGATCATGCCAACCTTGGAAATCTTGAACACCTCGCGCACTTCGGCGTGGCCTAGAACTTCCAACTTAATTTCCGGCGTCAACAAGCCGCTGGCGGCTTGGGTGACATCGTCCACCAACTCATAAATGACTTCATACAGCCTAATTTCAACGTTTTTACGTTCCGCCAACGCGCGCGCCTTGCTGCTGCTGGTGACATTGAAACCAAGAATAATGGAGCCCGTGGCCTCCGCCAAAGAGACATC
>CAIWNO010000056.1 GCA_903914045.1 uncultured bacterium
CGGCCCCGGCACCGTGATCGACGGAAAAATTCTGGTGCAACTTGTGCTTGTTCGCCTTGACTCCGACAACAAGGAAGTTGCGTTTCCATTTGAGGAACTTTTGCCAGGCACGCCGCCACCAGCGCCGCCATCCGCGCCGCCGCCAAACAGGCGCAATTGACTTTGTGATTGTCGCGTGTAGTTGAGCAACAGTCGATACATTGCTTCATTCATGAGCGATTCTTCAAACGAAACTCCGCCGCACAATACATGGCGCCCAACTGGCGTTGACACCTTGCAAGGCTTGATTGTGGCCTTCACCATTGCCATGGCGTTTCGCGGATTTGTGCTTGAAGGTTTTGTTATTCCAACTGGCTCCATGGCGCCAACATTGTTGGGCCAACACATTCGCGTTCGCAGCGATGCCAGCGGCTACGCCTACACCGCCGATGGCGGCTCCGTGTTTGACAACGGCGCTCCGCCAACCGCGCGCGCGCCGCTGGTTGATCCAATGGTCACGCGCCAATTTCCCATGGGTGAAACGGAACTCGGTCGCTTGCGCGCGCAAGTTGTGGGTGGCGACCGCGTGTTGGTTCTGAAATATGTTCCGTGGGTGTTTCAACCGCAGCGCTGGGATGTGATTGTATTTAAAAATCCGCCCGACCCAATTGGCGATTCACAAAATTACATCAAGCGCATGGTTGGCATGCCGTCGCAGTCGCTTCTTCTTGTTGATGGCGATGTGTTCACCGGCTCGCAAGACGCCGCGCCCGACGCATTGCGCATAGAGCGCAAGCCGGAAATGATTCAGCGCGCGGTGTGGCAACCCGTATGGGGAAATGATTGGGCGCCCGCTGATCTTAAAAAACTAGAGACCACATGGAAGCGCGCTTGGCCAGGCGCCGCGTTTGTTCCAGCGGGCGACAATAAATCCGCGTGGGTGGCGGGGGATACGCGCGTTTGGAAGTGGCCAACCGCCAACGCCACGCAACTTACATGGAGCGCGCAAAATTTTCCGGTGACGGATTGGAACGCTTACAACGTGTGGCGTCGCTCACCCGAGTTTCCCATGAGCGATATTCGCGCAACTGCCGCTCTTGAATTTGATCAACCCGAAAAAGCAGCCGCATCATTTGTGTTGAACACGCGTGGCGTGCAAATCACCGCCAGCATTGACAACGCGACCAAGTCCATTGATGTCACCGTGCAAACCGCTAGCGCCACCAACGAACCCGCGCGCGTTCTTGCGCAAGGACATGCCACGCTTGCCAGCGAGCAGAAATTTCTTGACATTGAGTTCTGGCATGTCGACCAAGCCGTGTGGCTTTTTGTAAATGGCACAAAAGAGCTTTGTATTCCCTATGAATTTGCCGCAACTGGCACAACGCCAGAGATGCGCTTGATTGCATCCGGCATGGACCCCGCGCGCTACCGCAACGATTCCGTCGCCACCAAGCCCGCCGGAATTCAATCCATGTCTTGGAATTTTTCCGGCTCGCCCGTCACGGTGCGCAACATGAAACTTGACCGCGACTTGTATTACCAACCCGGCATTTTGCTTCCCGGAAATCAAGTCGCGTCAAACGGTCCGATTATTCTTGGCAAGGCCTTCGCCACGGACATTGATGATCCCGCGCGCCTTGGTCCAGATGATTACCTGATGTGTGGTGACAACAGTCCCGCTAGTCGCGACGGCCGTTTCTGGGGCAGGCCGCATCCAATTTTGCAGCGCGTGATTGGATTTGAAAAACCTTTCGTGGTGCCGCGGGAATTAATCGTGGGCAAAGCGTGGTGCGTGTATTTTCCCGCCACGTATCCGCTAGGAAGCGGTCTTGAAATGCAAGACCCAGGTGCGCGCAGTCCCAATGTTGTTCCAAACTTTGGTTCGTTGCGATTCATCCGCTAAGTTGCGCTTTCACATGTATTGCGCGCAACTTCAGCGCAACATGCGCGCGCACCCTCATTCCACGCCTTGCAATTCAAATCAATAAAAAACTAGGCGCCGAACGCGCCTGGTTTTAAAATTTAATTCAATTCATTTATTGGCAAGGACCTTCGTTGATCAGCAATAAACCTACGTCGCTTGAGTCAACCACGTTATCAAAATTAAAATCAGCGGGGCAATTCACGCAATCACCAAAGTCAAGAAGCGTAAGACCCATGTCCGCGCTATCAACCACGTTGTCGGCGTTCAAGTCGGCGGAACGCACTGGTGTGTAGTCAAATGAAATCGCGTCGGATGCAATTCCGTTTGCGGTGACCACCATGGAATAGGTTCC
>CAIWNO010000057.1 GCA_903914045.1 uncultured bacterium
AAGACATTTGCGGCGCGGCAATGTTGGGCGAGTTGATCAATTCATTTGCAACATCAGCGCACCGACATCGGCTGAGTCAATCACGCCGTTACCGTCCATGTCGCCAATGCCAAGCACAGGTTCGGTGTTCATCATGTTCAGTAAGACGCTCATGTCGCGTTCGTCAATCATGCCGTCGAGATCAAAGTCGCCGGCGCGCAGCTGACAAATGTCGGCCACGCCGTTGTGATCAAGATCAATGGCGATGACGGCGGATGGGGGTGATGCAATTGCATCATCGCTTGCAGTTACAACGCTGTCCGTATTTACAGCGTTGCTTCCATCACCAACAGTTGCAGCGGCTTGCGTTGTAGTAGCAGCCTCGCTGTTGCAATCAACTTGTGCGTCGGCGCGCTGCGACAGAGTTTGTAAATACAACTCAACGCCCATCGGCGGCACAATCATTTTTTCATTGACAGTTGAATTGTTGGCGCCAAGAGCGCTTGTGACTTTACCTGCGCCAGTTGTGCTAGTAAGCACGCTTGTACTTTGGCGACCGCTGGATTTGTCCCCATCATTCTTGTTGGCGCCGCCAGCGACGCCGCCAGTAAATGAACTGGTGTAGGTGAACGCATTCTTAGCCGTGGCGATTCCTCCAGCCGTGTACACCCACACATTTTTCGCGCCCACACTTCCAGCTGGCGTGACGGCGTTGATGCGCGTCGCGCTTGCCACGGAGAAACTGGCAGCGTCAATGCCGTCAATCGTCACGCGCGTTGCGGTTGTAAAATTTGTTCCGCCAATCGTAATTGTGGTTCCGCCACGGGTTGAACCTGTCGCGGGCGCAACTGAAGTAATTGTGGGCGGCGCAATAAATGTAAATGCGTTGGTCTTGGTCGCAGTTCCTAGCGGCGTGGTAACAACAATCGTTGCAGCGCCAGCGATGGCAGCGGGCGTGGTGACTTGAATGCTTGTTGAAGAAAGCACAATCATGTTCATCACCGCAGCGCCGCCAATGGTCACGCGTGTGGTGCCGGTCAGGCTGGTGCCGTTAATGACAATGCTTTGTCTGCCAAGAGTTGGCCCCAAGTTTGGACTTGCAGATGTAATAGTTGGCGTGGTGAGATATGTGAACGCACCAGTTGCGGTGGCGGTTGCGCCATTGGCAGTCACGGCCACATCGCGCGCGCCCATGGTTCCACTTGGTGTGTTTGCAGTGATTACATTTGGCGAAACCACAACCACGCGAGTCGCTGCAACGCCACCAACTTTCACAGTTGTTGCGCCCGTGACAAAATTAGTTCCCGTAATGGTGATGGCGGTATTACCCGCGATTGGACCCGAACTTGGAGCCACTGTTGAAATGGTCGGGGCGCTTCCATAGGTGAACGCGTTTATGGCGATCGCTTGGCCACCAACAGTTTCAAATGAAATGTTTTTAGCGCCCGCGGTTCCAGCTGGAGTAATCGCGGTGATCTGTGTATCGGAATTCACAACAAAACTATTCGCGTTTGTTCCGCCAATCATTATGCCCAGCGTGCCTGTGAAATGTGTTCCGTTAATGATGATGGATGTGCCGCCAGCAATCGGCCCCGTGTATGGATTCACCGACGCAATTGTTGGCGCCGCGACATAGGTGAACGCGCCGGTGGCCGTGGTTGTTCCGTTGACGGTGTTCACAACAACATCTTTCACGCCAGCAGTTCGCTTGGGTGTGATGGCGGTAATTTGAGTGCTGGTGGCAACAACATCGCTGGCGTTGGTGCCACCAACAACAACATTGGCGCCAGTGAAATTTCTTCCCGCAATGGTGATACCAGTGCCGCCACCAAGTGCTCCGGCGGGCGGTGTCACTGAAAGAATGTCAGGCGCAACAATAATGTTGCCGTTGGTGAATACAAGTTGCGCATCACCTGGAACGTTTTTCACCAAACTGAAATAGGGTTTGGTTCGATAGTTGTTGTCCATCATCAATATCGCATTGCGCGCGGGGTCAACATAGAAAGGAACCGCGGGCGTAAATGGACCGTCAGCGGCTTTGGTATAGAGCGCGTAAAAATTTTCTCCCTGCGCCACCAGAAATTGGTAATCAGAATCGGTCATGTAACCGGATGTGGTGTTTGGACCATTTTGCGCAACATAGGAAGTTTGTGAAAGACGAATTTCTTTGACAAAGTCCAAGCCAGCGTGCGTGCTGCCTCCATGTGGATCAGCCACTTCTTGATAGATGGCCAACCAAGCGTCCATGAGCGTTTGATTTGGATCAAGTTTATTGTCGTTGCGAAAGTCAAAGTACAGCACGCCAACGCGGCCACTTTTGGTTACGGCAACGCAGGTTTGAAACGCTTGCGGATTGGGCGACGCCGCGGGTGTGCGACTCACTTGCACAGGCGTTGACCAAGTCTTGCCGCCATCGCGCGAAGTGGTCAGCCCAATTTGTTGCAACTTGCTGGCTTGAAACGCGCCGGATTGATACGTGACGTAGAGAAAACCATTTTGTGGATTGGCGTTGTACGAGGGAATAGTTTGGTCATTGCGCATCAACCCGCCAATGCCGCCAGTTATATTTCCAGCGCCGTCATAGGTATAACCGCCCGTATAAACCTCGTAGGGATTAAATGCGGGAACAACAATTGTTGCGGTTGGATTCCATGTGCGACCTTGGTCTTGTGAACGCACGGCGACATAGTCAACAGAGGTGTATTGGCGCGGAAACCCATCGTCCATGAATTGCTGATCGGTGGCGCCTGGCTTTGCATATATGCGGCACGCAAAATTCAGCCACTCGCCCGTGCAAGAAAGTGGATACGACGGATTTGTTTTTGGCAATATGACAACCTGATTGTTGTTGACGGAATTGTCATTCTCAATTCCGTTGCTCAGGCCAGTATTGATCAGATCGGGATAAGGGTTATACACAAGCGTGGAGGCCGTCCAAGTATTTGCGCCATTGCGCGTGATGTTGGATTGGGCAGTGGAGTGATATCCAGAACTTGGATTGAACGCGGCGAACACGCCGATGGCATTAAGCGCGTTGTTTGGATCCGCCGTTATTGCGGTCTTGTCGACATTGGTGAAGAGCCCCGTTGGTTCACGAAAGTACCAACTGCTTTTATCCAAGTAGTAGGGCGCGTTCCATGTCGCTCCGTTATTCAATGAAGTAGTCACCACAATTCCAGATTGAGTTGTTGTGCCTGCAACCGCGGTGGCGTTGGCAACGCAGGC
>CAIWNO010000058.1 GCA_903914045.1 uncultured bacterium
AAACCTGGTTGGTCCAATCGGCAAAATTATTCACCGACACATTGGCGGCCTTGCGTTGAATGGCGCCAAGAAAATCGCTGGTGAACACAAAGTAGAACTGATGAATCATGCTCACCGGAATGGCCACCAAGAACAGCGTGATCAAAGGCTGTAATCGAATTTCGCCCAAGGCCTCCGCCCATGCCATGCGCTGCTTGGGTGATTTTGCGGGCGGCGTGTGCGGCAAGGTCAAGCAATACACGGCCATAACCAAACCCAATATGGCGCTCAACTGAAAGGCAATGGCGCGCCCCGCATTTTGCGCGGTCGCAATTTCAATTTCGGTTCCCACCGCTGGCGTGTATTTGCGCAGCAACATTTGTCCAACCAAAATGCCCACGGCAATCCAACCCAGCGTTCCCCATAATCGAATGGGTCCAAAGTCGCGGTCGCGGTTGGAAATATTTGCAAACGCAAGCGAATTAGTCAGCGCCAATGTTGGCGCGTAGACAAAGCCGTAGATAAAACTCAGCGCGCAGAAGGTTGAGAAATCCGCGGCGCCCGCCAAGTTCCACACCAGCACCGCGCCAATGGCGTGGCTGACCGCCAGCAACTTTTCCGTGGCAAATTTTCTGTCAGCCAATTGTCCCGCGATAAATGGCCCAAAGATGGCGCCCGCCGCGCCAGCCGCCAAGCAGTACCCAGTCTGATCCAGGCTGAACTTTCGAAACCCCATCAGGAACGGGTATAAAATTGGAAGCCATGCGCCCCAAATCGCGTACTGCAGAAACATCATGATGCTGAGACGGGTCTTGACGAACGATATCGGTGCGGCGGTTGCGTTCATGCTCGCCAAGATAACCAACACAAGACATTCGTGCGCCCACCATCGATCAAATGCACAATCTCATGGCGTGAACAATGTCGCGCCGTAAAATTACGTGCGCGCATGACGCAACGTGGCTGAAATTTTTGCGCCTCTGTACGCATCGATTTACGCCACTTCCTCGCTACACTGAAGAAATGCAAGAACGCCGCAAGACCCGTCAAGTGACCGTTGGAGATGACCGCGTTGGCTATGTGAAGATCGGAGGCGACGCGCCTGTTTCCGTGCAGACCATGAACGCTGGTTTCACCTACGACATTGACGCGTGCGTGGCCGAAATCAACCGCTACGCCGACGCCGGCGCCGACATGGTGCGCGTTGCCGTTCCTGAGCGCAAAGACACCGAGGCGCTGCGCCACATTTTGCCGCAAGTGAAAGTTCCAATTGTCGCCGATGTTCACTTTCATTATCAACGCGCGCTTGAAGCCGTTGAAGCTGGCGTGCACAAGATTCGTTTGAACCCGGGCAACATCAGCGACCGCGATCAAGTTCTCAAAGTGATCGACGCTTGCAAAGAGCGCAAAATTCCCATTCGTATTGGCGTGAACGAGGGCTCCATTATTGAACGTCGCGACAAGCAACGCCGCGCCGAGGAATTGGGAATGTATTTCGAAGGCCACAAATCCGGCCATTTGCTCGCGCTCATGATCGCGAAGCTAGAGGAGTACTTGGAAATTTTCGCCGAGCGAGATTTTCAAGACGTCGTCATTAGCGCCAAGAGCATGGACGCCACGCTATGCATTGACGCGTACACGGAAATCTCCAAGCGCTTCGACCACCCACTGCATCTTGGCGTGACGCACGCCGGTCCAAAATCAACTGGAACAATTCGCTCCACCATCGCGCTTGGAACGTTGCTTGCCAACGGTATTGGCGACACCATTCGTCTTTCATACGCCAGCGATCACATTGATGAAGTCAAAGACGGTTTGGAAATTCTCTACTGCCTTGGCAGCCGCGAGCGCAAGGGCGCCGAAATGATCGCGTGTCCAACATGCGGACGCATTCAAGTTGATCTGTTCACGCTGGTCAAAGAAGTCGAGGCCAAGTTGGCCAAGGAAGTTTCGCTGCCAATGAAAGTGGCCGTCATGGGCTGCATTGTGAATGGTCCAGGCGAGGCCGAAGGCGCCGATGTGGCCGTGTTCGCCGGCGATCGCCGCGGAATCATCTATGTGCAAGGTCAAAAAGTAGCCAATGTTCCGGAAGAGGAAATTCTGGATCGCTTGCTGCTTGAGTGCACCACGTTCCAAGACAAGGTTCGCCGCGGCGAGGCCAAACTTGGACAGAAGAGCGTGGAGATTGTTCCGCCAGATCCGATTGGCGAACTTGGTTCAGGCGTGGACAAAATCCGCAAAGGTCTGGTTGAAAAAGTGACCGTCGGCGGCCGTTGATGCGCCGCACATCCGAACGCGCCTTCACCATTGTTGAAATGCTGGTGGTGATTTCCATCATCGCCATTTTGCTGGCGTTGCTTTTTGGTGGCGTGACCAGCGCGTTGAAGACTTCCAAAAATTCCAAGCAACTCAGCGACTTGCGCCAACTCTTCACAGGTTGGACGCTTTATGCCAATCAATACAACGACCAATGCCTTCCGGGTTTTCTTTCGGTGGAGACGCAAAAGAATTGGAAAGTCTCCTATCGCATGAATGGAAAGATTGAGGGGCAATCCACTGACAAATTTGATCGCGCCGTCACGCAAACATATCCATGGCGACTGGCGCCGTATCTGGACTATTCATGGGAATTGCTGCAGGGAAATCGCGAGGACCCAAATTCGGGCGTGGCGAATTCGCTCTACACCATTGAACCAATTCAAATTCCAAGTGAATCATTGCGCGGGTCGTTGCAACAACTTGTTCCAAGTACTTTGGCTGGAGCAACCGTGGCGCTGCAACCGCCCTTTGGTTACAACGCATTTTATCTTGGCGGCTGGTGGGACATTTCTAAAAAAGCGAATGCGCCAAAAATTCCGCGGCCTTATTTCGCCAACGCTCTTCGAATTGCAACTGGCGAAGATCGCGCCGCCAATGTGCTGTCACGAACGCTCGGTGGAATTATCAATCCAGATCGCATGACTGTGTTTTGTCCCGCCGCATATTTGGCGGCCAATGCCTCCATGCCTGGTAAAGAAAGTTTCGGGCACTTGGACACTCCAAGTGCTCCAAACGTGGTTGGTGTTTCTACTTTTCTACAAGGCGCGCATGCTGCGGCGCACGCCTGTGTGGGTAATGCAAATCAATCTGGTCAGCAAGAAGTTCAAGGTGGCTATCGAGAAGCTGATCCACTGTCCGCGGGCGCCGCGTGGGTCACACCGCCTTGGCTTGGAACGGATCGCATTTGGTCCATTTCAAACGCGGATAGTTCCAGCCTTGCCGTATACACCGGTCAAGCCGTTCCACTGATGCGTTATTCCAATCAAATCCCCGCCGCCAAAGGCGATGGAAGCACCAAGTTGCAAGATTACGGCGACTTGAATGACATGCGCGAGTGGCTGAATCTGTCCGACATCACCGCTGAGAAGTGTCGCCAGCAAACGCACACTGGAACAATTTCAGATCAATGATTGGCGCGCAGGAATTCGCGCCGCGCACAATGCCGCAAGACCAAACGCGAGAGTTCAATTAGGAACTAGACGCGTCAGTGTGAATTTCAAACGCCACGCTGGCCACGCTCACATCGTCGCCAAATGGCGTGCCAGCGGCGTGCGCGCGCAACAAGTTCATGACGCATTCAACGTCGCTGCGCTCGTCGAAGCTGCTGGCCACGCAGTCAAGAACGCGTTGCATGCCCAACTCCTCGCCGTCGGCGTTGCGCTGCTCGCACACGCCGTCGCTAAACAATAAAATGCGATCACCCGCCTGCAATTGAAACTCGCTGGATTTATACGCGTCATCAACCACTCCAACGGGTGGTCCACCATTGCATTGAAGTAAATGTGCCGCGGTGCCAACGCGCACAATGGCTCCCATGCCGTGGCCCGCGTCCACCATGCGCATGACGCGGCCATCGGCGGACAAGCGCATGGCCATCAATGTGGCAAATTCTGATTGACTGCGATGTCTACACACATAGGAATTGACCGCGTTCATGGCCTCCTCGATCGAACCACCGCGCTCCAGTTCCGCCGACAAATACGCTTGAATGCTGGCCATCAACATGCCGGCGCTCATGCCTTTTCCAGCCACATCGCCTAGAAAAAACCAGAATCCATCCGCGCCCTCGCCCGCGCCAATAATGTCGCCGGCCACAACGCGACCTGGTTCACAATGCAATTTCCAACGCCACGGTCCCATTGAACCTTCTTCGGCGGGCATAAGCCGACGTTGAACCGCGTGCGCCGCGGCAAGTTCCGTTTGTGTGTGCAATTGCCGATCCGCCAAATCTTGCCGACGAATTTCACCAAGACCCATTGCGACAAATTGCCCCAACGCTTGCGCAAACGCAGCGGCGTCGGAGCCAGGCTTGACTCCTGCAGTTGAATCCAAATATAAAAATCCCTCAATATTCGCGCCAAGAAAAATTGGAATGCACAACGCGGCTGTCACGCCCTCGCTCATGATGCTTTCTGACATGTTCATATTCGCGGCGTCTTCAAGACGCACCGGCTTACCCGCCGCGGCCGCGGACAACAACGTGCGGCTCATGCGCGCCTGCGCATGCTTGTGCTTGTCATGCGTCACTGTTGCAAGCACCTCTAATGAAACGTCATCATGGCCACGCAACACCAAAGCTCGCCCAAAGCCCGTGCCCTCAAGCAGCGCCGTGGCCGCCGTCAGCGCCAACGACTTTTCATCCTTCGCTTGCTGCAATTTCGCCGCGACATTCAGCAATACACCCAAGCGCCGCCCCGCCAAATTGTGCAATTCATCATGCTCAATCAAAACCACTTCGCTGCCAGAATCCGCGGCGGAAACCTGCAAAAGCGTCAAGGCCTCGCCACCCAAATCAACGCGCAACACATACGACGAAATTCCCAATTGATCCCCGTGCGCAAGCACGCATGGATCTTGCGCGGGCAGCAATGTTCCATTGATCAACGTGCCGTGACGCGAACCGTTGTCCACCAAAGTCCAATGGCCTTCTATGCAAGCCAGCGTGGCGTGGCGGCGCGAAACATGTTGATCATTCAGGTGAACCACGCTATCCACGGCGCGCCCAATGGTGACCGCCATGTCGGGCGTGAATTCATAAGGACCCCCTTGTCCTTTAAGACACGCAAGTTTGATATTGCCGCTCAACTCGCGACTTCCGCCGGTTCCCGTTGCAACGCCGCGTTGCTCTCGTCCAGCTCCTTCAAGCGAGTGGGCCGACGCGGCAAACCAAGTTGCGCCGCGGCGATGACAGATTCCATGCGGCCAAGTCCGCGATCAGCCAAACCTTTGAAAGCCATGTATGGAAACAGCGTCAGTAGCGCCACCGCAAGTCCGCTGGCCGTGGTGATCAGCGCTTCGCCAATTCCGCCAGAGACTCCGCGCGGATCGGCCAAGCCACTGGTATTGCCCAACACTTGAAAGCTTTTGATAATTCCAATCACTGTTCCCAAAATTCCAATCATGGGGCTAGCCGTGATAATGGTGGACAGAATCACGGAAAATCGCTCAAGTCGATGGCGCTGAATTTCCGCCGCCGCCGAGGCCACGCTGTCATCGCTGCCGTCAATCACCATGCGCGCCGCCACGGCCATGTCGGGCAATGTGCTGCCGTCGCATAATTGAATCACCTTCTCGCGCTTGCCGGCGCGCAAGGCCTCCACCAGCGTGTCGACCTGGGTTTTAGACTTGCGGCTTGCAACTTTGCTCCAGAAAATAATCCGCTCCACCGTGAGTGACAGCGAAAAAATAGCCAGAAACAAAAGCGGATACATAATAAATCCGCCATGTTGAAGAAAACTTAAAAACTCGTTGAATGCGCTGCTCATGGGCCGCATCATAGGCACTCTCTGCAACTTTATATACTGCAAATGATGCTTGAATTGAAGACGCACCATTTGACCGACGATGAATTGCTGGCGCATGTCGAACGCGAGCTAGCGCACACCATCGCCAATCGACCGCTTGCCGACAAGTTGAAGGAAGCCGCCAAGTATGCGCTGCTAGGTGGAGGCAAACGCGTGCGACCCATGTTGTGCCTGCATTGTTGCGCGGCCGCGCGTGGCGACATGCAGCACGCAATGCCCGCCGCGGTGGCCATTGAAATGATCCACGCCTTCAGTTTGGTGCATGATGATTTACCCGCGCTTGACAATGACGATTTGCGCCGCGGCCGCGCGACAACGCATGTCGCATTCGGTGAGGCGCTGGCCATTCTCGCGGGCGACGCGCTGCTTTCAATCGCCATGGAACAGGCGCTTTCCTGCACAATTGGCGCGGCGCACATTGCGCAAGAACTTGCCGGCGCCACCACTGAAATGATTTCCGGCCAAGTGCTTGACACGCTTGGCGGATTTCCCAAGGACTTCAACCCCGCGCAACAACTTGAACTTATTCACCGCCAAAAAACAGGCGCGCTCATTCGCGCCGCTTGCCGCATGGGCGCGTTCGCCGCCGCCGCCAACGCCGACACGCTTGATCGCCTGACGCGTTGGGGCGAGACCATGGGACTTATGTTTCAAGTGGTCGACGACATTTTGGATCAGACGCAATCCAGCGAGCATCTTGGCAAATCCGCAGGCAAAGATGAGGCCCAAGGCAAAATGACCTATCCCAAAATTCACGGCGTGGCATGGAGCCGCGACCATGTCAAGGAACTGCTTGAGCAAAGCGAGCAACTTCTGAAACCGCTTGGCGTGTTGGCTCAACCACTGCGCGTCATGGCCCAAGCGCTTGCCACTCGAACCAAGTAAAACCAAGTAAAACCAAGTCGAAACAAGCTGGATTCAGTTTGCACGCCTACATGCGCGCTCTTGAAATCCCCCGCACCATGCAGTTTCACCCAATGTCCGCACACTTTTCATAGACAACGCGCGGAAATTGCGCGCGAGTTTTTCTGCGCGTAAAATATCCACTGACAGCGTGACTTTCAAGGACACTTTCGCTAGACTTCTCTTAGGCGTTTCGCCTTTCACACCGACCTACGACATGCAAATTCTTCCAACGATTCATTCC
>CAIWNO010000059.1 GCA_903914045.1 uncultured bacterium
GTGAATGGCCTTGGAGATTTCATCGCTCTGCTGGGAAAGTTCAACCACCACGGCGTCCACCACTTGCTCAACGCATCGAATACCAGCGCGTTGAACATCCGTGACCATTTCAACTTGAAATCCGTACTCAACAAGCGGGGCCACCAAGTTTGACCAATTCATGCAGTCGCCCGCCACAAGAAGGCGGCCAGTTTGATTGGGTGATGACGATGCTGAGTAGTTTGATTCCATGTTGCAGATGGAATCGACGAATCTTGGCGGTGACTGATGCGTTTGTTTGTAAAAGAACGGCGCGTGTTCCGTCTGTGCGGTTTATTCAGGGTGTTCCATGCCTTAAACGCCACAATCGCACAGCCTCTGCTTCGCGGGGATAGATCACAAGGGCGCGATCGGGAGTTGTTGTTTTGTGGGCAGCCAACATTCTGCGCGCCACGCGCACAACGCCCAACGCCGTGGGTTGAAGCGGCAAAATTTGTATATTCATTTCACGCGCTCGCGCGCGCCAACTTTCGGGAAGGTGCTCATCTGCGATCAATACTCCACCCGTCGGTATCGGCCACTGAGCAATATCGCGCACCGCAACATCTTCAGGCTCGTCGTTTCCATGAGTGGCGCAAGAAACTTTCGCCATCCAGCAACCATCGCTCTTGGCCGCCAAAGCCACCCACACTGTTTGATCTTGTGAAACATGACCCACGGCAACGGCCGATTCCTTGGCGACCACCGCCGCCGAAATATGAACAAGAGGAATGGATAAAGATTCAGCGATCACTTGAGCCGCCGCGTGGGCAATTCGTAGGCCACTAAATCCACCAGGCCCGGCGTTTAAAGCGACCGCGATGATTTGCGAACGCGCGACATGTGCGCGGGAAAAAAGCCGTTCTATCGCCGGCAAAACATCCTCAATGTGTCTATTACTGGTGTCTATGGCTTCGCTCGTGCAGTCAAGCGGCCCCGCGTCACGCGAACTTGCTCCCACCGCGACCGACGAGTTTCTTTGAGATGTTTCCAAAGCCAACACCATATCGTTGGTGTTCACAAGGCCGTCCGAACATGGCGGCGCCAAATGAATTGAATGGCATTAATCGTCATGCGATATTTCGATCGAGTTGAGCGGAACAACCAAATAGGCAAGTTCTTGCGCCGTGGTGATTTCGCTGCAAAGCTGCACAGGAAGAACCGCGCCACGTTCATGGTCTGAATTGATCAGCAACAACTGCGGACCTGCCGCAATCGCGCCATCGGACACAGTGGCGTGTCCCGCCACAAATACTTTCACACCCCACTGCGCCGCAAGTTCCGCCACCTGCTCAGGCTTGTGATTTCTTCCCCACGTCATTTGCCAAGCGCCGCCAACATGCACTTGATAATCATCTTCGCGCAAATCTCGCTCCAAAATATGCATGTCAAAGTTTTTCATGTCAAACACGCTTGGAAGTGAGTGCGAACACAGCATTCCATTTTGGGTTTGTACCGCCAAAGGCAAAGCGCGGACAAAAATACGAATCGCGGCGTCAACCAATAAGGCATCTTCTCCAAAATTCCAATTCAAACCCTCACGAAACAATGCCGTGTTTTCACCGGCGCCCTTGCTGACCGGTTGATCAAACGCTTGGGCAAGTTCATGGTTGGCCAACATGAGATGAACTTGATTTGGATATTCCTCAATCAATTTCGCCGCCTTGGCCAACATTCGCCAACTCATATCCGCGCCTTGTGTCAAACGATCGCCATGAATGAGCTCTTGAAGAATGAGATGGTTGGCTGGA
>CAIWNO010000060.1 GCA_903914045.1 uncultured bacterium
AGGCGATTGAGCAAATTGATATTGGCGGGCCAGCCATGATTCGCAGCGCGTCAAAGAATTATGAGTTTGTGACTGTGGTGACTTCGCCGGATCAATACGCGCGTGTTGTTGCCGACATGACCGCGAACCATGGCGCCACCACGCCCACGCTTCGCAAGCAATTAGCGGCCGAGGCGTTTGATCACACCGCGAAGTATGACACCATGATTGCGGCGTGGATGGCGCGCGTGGAAGCGAATGTTGGCGCGAATGTTGGCGTGAATGTTGGCGCGAATGTTGGCGCGAATGTTGGCGCGAATGTTGGCGCGAATGAATTACCCGACACAATTCAGGTTGCTCTGACGCGCAAGGCGAAATTGCGCTATGGAGAAAATCCGCATCAATATGCCGCGCTGTACCGCGACATGGCGCAACAAGACGGCGGAATTGTTGACGCGCACACCGTGGAGGGCAAGCCGCTTTCGTACAACAATATTTTGGACGCCGCGGCGGCGTTTGAGTTGGTGAAAGATTTGGTGGCGTTGACAACGCACAAGTCGAATGCAAGCGGCGATACGGTGAGCCTTAGCGCACATGCCGATGGATCAATTAAGCATGCTGGCGCGGCGAAAACAAAAATCGCAAGTGAGAATCAAGTTGCCGCGTGCGTGGTGAAGCACACCAATCCGTGCGGCGCGGCGATTGGCGCCAACGCCGCGGATGCTTTTGACACGGCGTACTCGGGCGACCCATGGGCGGCGTACGGCGGCATTGTTGCTATTTCCGCGCGCCTAAGCGCGGCCGACGCCACCAACATTGCCAAGCCTGATCGCTTTTTGGAGGTGGTGGTTGCGGAGTCTTTTGAGCCAGAAGCCATAGCCATTTTGGCGGCGCGTTGGAAAAATGTGCGCTTGCTTGCGGTTGGATCCATGCGCCGCGCGCCCACAAATGCGTTGCAATTGCGCAGTGTGCCCGGCGGCGTGTTGGTGCAGGAACGGGATGGCGCCGTTGATGTGGCGGCCGAATTTACATTGACCGCGGGCCCAGCGCCCAGTGAAGCGTTGCGGCAAGACGCGGAATTTTTGGCTGTGATTGCCAAGCACTTGAAGAGCAACGCAGTATGCGTGGGCGCGCAACAAACATTGTGGGGAGCGGGCGCGGGTCAAATGGACCGCGTTGCTTCATGCAAGCACGCGATTGAAAAAGCGCAATTGAAATTGCAGGCGGCGGGCTTGGGCTCCGTCAATGCCAACACAAGCGTGGGTGCAAACGAAGCACGCGCAAATACAAGCAAGAACCAAGGTGCGAACTTAGGTGTGGGCGCGCATGCAACCACCATTGTCGTCACCGCCGCAAGCGACGCGTTCTTTCCGTTTGATGATGGTCCGCGCTTGTTGATCGACGCCGGCGTGAAATGTCTGGTGCACCCAGGCGGCAGCAAGCGCGACGGTGACACCGAAACACTGTGCAAGAATCGTGGCGTGACGCTGTTGGTGACGGGCACGCGCCACTTTCGGCATTGATCGAAAGAGAATAATTTCTAGAAACTTGACGCATTGGGTTCGACCTGAATATATTTTCGCCGCATGAACGACGCCGAACTGTAGAGAGCGCACTGACTGAATATGGCGCGGCCATTTCCGCGCGCATGTTGCTGAACCATCTCAAAATAAATACGCACAAGAAATTCCATGCGTGATATGAAATTGCAACCGCGCGCGGGTAAAAATAAAACGTGCGTGTGTTGTTGCACACGCACGTGAAGAAGTCACAAAAAAACTGCTTTGAAATTACTTTGGCGAAGCAGGTGCTGCCGCGGGAGTTGGTGGTTTTACGCCAGCTTGCTTGGAAGGCTTTGCGGCAGGCGCATCCGCTGAAGGTGCCGCAGCCTTGGCCGCAGGTGCCGCGCCAGACTTACTACTTGCTGGCAGCGGATACTGGCTTGTCACATCGGGCTTCAGGAAGAAGTAATACATGGTTCCTTCCGCGTATTGACCGCCCGCCAGAATTTCCGCGGCTGGACCCATGCCCATATAAATGTCCGCGCGACCCGGCGCTTGAATGGCGCCGCCCGTGTCTTGATCAAGCATGAACTTCAGGAAACGCTGCTTTTTCCCGCCAAAATCAATGCCTTGCGTGTCCACCAACACCACGCCGCCGGGCGGATAGACCTTCTTGTCGGTGGCCAAAGTTTCCTTCTCGGTCACCTTGAAGCCAAGCGAACCAGCGGGCCAATTGCCGCCTTCGTATGGCGCAAAGAAAACGTACGACTCGTTCTTTGCCATCATGGCGGAAATTTTCGCAGGATTCTTTTTGTACTCATCCATGATGGCCTTGAGCGACAACTTGTCCTTTGGAATTAAACCAGAGTCCACGCATGCTTTGCCAAGACCGGAGTACGGCCGATCCGTTTTGCCCGCGTAACCAACGAACATTGGTTTGCCATCGGGCATAATAATTTTGGCGCTGCCATTCACTTGCACGATGTACGCGTCAAGCGAGCTGCGCAAGTACACAAGCTCCGTGCCCTTGAACATGTTGCTTGATTCAATCTCAGCGCGCGTTGGATATGGATGCAGCGAACCATCGGCGGCGCGTTGACCTTGCGGAGCGCCGGTTGAAGGATCGGTGGCAAGATCCGCAGGACGCTTGAACAGCGGGTATTTAAACTCGTCCGTCGCGGTCAAGCTGCCTTGAAACTCTGGGCTGTAATAACCGGTGAACAACACGGTGCCCTTACCGTTCCATCCAACGGTTTGCCAAATTTCAAATTGCTGTTTGATGGCTCCGACAAAGTCCGCCTCGCTTTTGCTGTCCTTCAAGATTTGTTGAAAGGCCACAATGCTGGATGACGATTGATCCCATGTGCACACATTCATGAATGGAAATTTGGTTTTGCTGGACGGCATTTGAAACCAACCTTGCGAATTGGCGAGCGCCTTGTTCAAGAATGGATCGCGCACGCGCCATGCGGCGCCGATATCTGGAAGAGGATCATTCGGACCCAGTTTCCGTAATCCACTTTCGCCTGGACCAAGTTGATGCGTGTAGTCGGGCGTGGGTTCAGGCGTGGGCTCTTCTGTTTTGCAAGCGCCGAAAAACAAAACTGGCAACGCAAGCGTGGCGCTCATGAAGGCGAGAGAGAATTTGCGATAGTTGAAAATGGGCATGTGGAGAAAATAGCGATTTTGGCGAAGTCGGTTACCATATTTGTATGCAAACTTTCCTAGCAATCCATTTTTCTTCCCTGCTCGCCATTGGCTTGCCCTCTGGCTTTGAGTGGGTGATTCTGCTCGCGGTCGCCCTGCTGATTTTTGGCCGGCGCCTGCCTGAAGTGGCTCGCAGTTTTGGCAAGAGCATTAACGAGTTTAAAAAGGGCATGAGCGAAGTCACCGACGAAATCCGCAAGGAGCCAATGGATCAGGCTTCGAACCAGAATTCTGGCGGCGCCACCAAACTGCCGAACGCCAATTCGGCAAACACCATGGGGCAAAACGCGTCGCAAGCCAATGAATCAGAGGCTTCGAACAAGGTTTGACTTGCGTGATTCGGTTCAGAAGCACTGCGATGGCGCAATGCCCAATGCAGAGTTCACCGTTGATTTGAACTTATTGACACCGTTACAATGTTTCACTTGCTTCGGATTTGGTTTCTTTTGGGCGATTAGCTCAGCTGGCTAGAGCGCACGGATCACACCCGTGAGGTCGAGGGTTCGAGTCCCCCACCGCCCAC
>CAIWNO010000061.1 GCA_903914045.1 uncultured bacterium
GCCTCTGACGCGTCACATTTAGAAAATGTGGGCGAAGGGCGATTGTAACCAAAGTCACCTCCAAGGCAAGCATGTATTCAGTATTGATTGATGCGCTTGAATTATCGGCTAGGATTCCCCCTCAAAACCTCTATTTGGAGAATTTCATGCTTGCAAAAGTGTTCAAAGCCTACGACGTGCGCGCAACCTATCCCAAGCCGCTCAATGAAAAATTGGCGTGGCATATTGGCTACGGCGCCGCGCAATTTCTGCTGACGCAGGCCGCGGCCGCTGGCCATGACGATCCCATGATGCGCAACATTGTCATGGGCCGCGACATGCGCAAGAGCAGTCCATCGCTTGCAGATGCGTTGGCGCAGGGCATGCAGGATTACGGCGCCAATGTGATTGATATTGGAATGGTGGATACGCCTGTTGTGTATTTCGCCATCAATCATTTTGGATGCGCTGGTGGAATTCAAGTCACCGCCAGCCATAATCCCGCCAATTACAACGGCTTTAAAATTAGCCGCGCGCACGCAAAGCCTGTTGGACAAGAGACTGGCTTGGTTGATATCCAGCGCTTCGCCGCGCTTGTTGAAAAGGAAAAGTGCGAGCCGCGTGATGGCCGCCGCGAAAGCCGCGATGTGTGGGCGCAGTACAAGGCGCACTTGTTGCGATTGCTCAACGATAAAACGAAAAGTGGCGCCAAGAAATTGCGCGTGGCCATTGACGCCAGCAACGGCATGGCGGGAACCATGGTGCCGAAAGTTTTTGGCGACGTGGCCGGTTTGAATATTGATCCGATTTACTTTGACAATTCAAGCGGCGAGTTTGTGCACGAGCCAAATCCATTGGTGGAGGCCAACTTGGCCGATGTGCGCGCGCGCGTTCGTGAAACCAAGGCGGACTTTGGCGTGTGCTTTGACGGCGACGCAGATCGCTGCATGGTGATTGATGAATTGGGCGAGCCGATTGGCTGCGATTTATTGCTGGCCGTGATGTTGAAGGAATTTCTTGCGCAACATCCGGGCGCCAGCGTGGTGTACGACTTGCGCTCTAGCCGCAGCGTTGCCGAAGCGATTCGTGAAGCGGGCGGTACGCCGGTGGAAAGCCGCGTTGGCCATGTGTTCATGAAGGCCAAACTTGCCGAAGTTCAAGCGCCAGTTGGCGGCGAACTGAGCGGACATTTTTATTTCCAGGACATGTTCGCCACGGATTCTGGCGCGCGCGCTTTTATTTCCGTCATCAACGCTTTGGTGAATGGCGGCGGCAAAACACTTTCGCAATTGGTGAAACCATTTCGCCGCTACGCGCAAAGTGGCGAGATTAATTTTGAGAATGAAAATAAGCTTGGCGCCATTGCGGCGTTGCGCGCCGCATATCCAAAGGCCAAGACGCACGAACTTGACGGCTTAAGTTTGGACGCGGGCGAGTGGTGGTGCAATGTGCGCATGAGCAACACGGAGCCACTGTTGCGGCTGAATTTGGAGGCCAAGGATCAGGCCACCGTTGACGCGGTTGTTGCAAAGTTAAGTCCGCTGCTTGGTCATCGTGTGGCGCATTGATTGAAATGGGATTGCTTTCGCAGCGACTCTTGGACTGGATTGCAA
>CAIWNO010000062.1 GCA_903914045.1 uncultured bacterium
ACCGCGCCAAAGAGTGGTGGTCAATGAATTATTTCAAACTGAATACTTTCAATTTTATCAACGGAAACAACACAATGAAAACAACAATCGCAACACTCGTGCTGGCTTCAATCGCGCTTCCACTTTTCGCGGCGCAACAAACCACGTCGAAGGCGTCATCTAAGAGCGCGCCAACGGCAACTCCCGCCACTCAAAACGCAACCGCGGGCACAAGCGTGCCCAAGCGACCCGAGGAAATTAAATATGGTCCGCTGACATTCGATGCACCAGACGCCACCAAGTTTCGCTTCACGCTCAAAGATGGAACCGCCGTGTACATGGCGCCCAGCAAGGAGTTTCCGCTGATCTCGCTGAGCATGACCTTCAAGGGAGGCAGTTACCTGGAGCCAAAGGACATGGTTGGTCTTGCCGGCATGACCGGTCGCATGATTCGCGAAGGTGGAACAACCACCATGAAACCCGCTGAATTTGATGAGGCGATTGACTTTCTGGCCACACAAATTTCCGCCAATTGCGGCGACACCACAAGTGGCGCCAGCATGAATTGCTTGACCAGCAACTTTGACGAAAGCTTGAAGCTGTTCGTGGACATGTTGCGCAATCCGGGCTTTGACGCGGCGCGTTTGGAAACCAATCGCGGTCAAGCGCTTGAAGGCATGAAGCAACGCAACGACGACGCGGGTTCAATCATGGGCCGCGAGTGGAGCCGATTGATGTACGGCAGCGATCACTTTGAGTCGCGCGATGCCACCGAGGCAAGTTTGAAGGCGATCACGCCAGAGAACATGCGCGCGTTTCAAACGCGAATTTTCAATCCTGGCAATGTCATTATCGCGGTCAGCGGCGACTTTGAGCCAGAGACCATGCTTGCCAAACTCAACGCTGCATTTGATGGTTGGGCACGCGGCGAAAAAATGCCGGATCCGCCAGCACCAACCGCCACGATTGTTCCTGGCATTTATCACGTGCAAAAAGATATTCCGCAAGGCAAAGTTCGTATTGGCATGCGCTCCATCAAGCGCGACGACCCTGATTACATTCCGTACTTGTTGCTGAATGACATTCTGGGTGGTGGTGGTTTCACCAGTCGAATCATGTCACAGGTGCGCAGCAACGAAGGCTTGGCGTACTCCGCTGGCAGTCGACTTGCGGCCAAGGTGTACTACCCCGGCGTGTTCGCGGCCAGTTATGAAAGCAAGAATCCAACCGTGGCGCTTGCCGCAAAGATTGTGCTTGAAGAGATGGAAAAAGTGCGCAATCAGCTAGTGACTCCCGAGGAATTGGAGACCGCCAAGCGCCAATTCATAGAGACATTTCCGCGCACATTTGAAAGCAAGCCAGCCATGCTTGGCGTGTTTGTTGGCGACGAGTGGACCAATCGACCAAAGGAATATTGGAAAACATTCCGCGACAAAGTGAACGCGGTCACCGCGGCGGACCTGCAACGCGTGGCGCAAAAATATGTCACACCAAATGAAATGGTGTTGCTGGTGGTTGGTGATTGGAACACCGTGGGTCCTGGCGACAGCACGGGCCGCGCCAAGATGGCTGATTTGCTTGGTGGCAAGGTGACGCATTTGCCGTTGCGTGATCCAATGACCATGCAACCGATTGTGAAGATGGATCAAGTCGCTCCAACTGCGCCAACACCTGGCGGCGAGGGTTTGGCTCCCTCGCGTTGAGCGAATTTATTTCTGTTTGTACAAGTTTCTGCTTGTAAAAATTAACGCTTGTAAAAAAGACCTCGGGTCGCACCCTCCTGCGATCCGAGGTCTTTCTTTTAACGAACGATTCCCAGCGTTCGCGAACAACTTTCCTTTTCACTCTCTCTCCGTCGCGTTACTTCGAGGGCAGGCGACCTGTCCTCACTTCATAGCAGGCTGATTCTCAATCCCTTTCATTGTCATCAACCCGCACTTCTTATACGGCGCATGGGGGTGCCTTGTGTGTCGATGAATTCAAAATGAATGAATTTCCCTGTATAGAACTGCATTTATGGATGATGAAATGTGATTGCGCGCAATGGCTGGTTGTTGGCGCAAAAATAGAGTCTGCGCCCACCGTGGACGCAGACAGTTCACTCGGTGTGTAGATGATGAATCTCCCCCGGACGAGTGGACCACTTCCATTACGGCACACAGAGATGGCCTGTAGAAAAAACGGGCTGTTTTTCAGTGATTTTGATCGATTCAAAGTCGCTTAGGGTCCGTTATCGATGGCTTGAAAATCCGCGTCGATTTGCCCCAAAGTCCACTTCCATTCGGGCATATGCCACCATTTCGCAAGCGCGAACATGCACACAATTCCGGCGCCCGTGAGCGCTAAAAGTTGCACAAGTGATTGTCCCCACTCCGCCCCCACTGGAACCACATGCGCAATGGCGCTGATGCCGACGGGAAGCACCAACGCAATCAACGTGATGATGGCGGTCATGACCAATGTCGCGGCGAAAATTTTCACGCTGGCCATGCGCGTGTGAATATCAAATAAATTGTTGACGCGTCCATGAAGAATATAAATTAAAATACCCGCTTGAATGAAGGCGCAGATGGTTGTGCTCCACGCCAGGCCTGAAGTATTGAGCGGCGTCCAAATTAAAGTGCAATTGAGAAGTAAGTTGAAGCACACCATCCAAATTGAAATACGCGTTGGTGTGATGGTGTCACCTAATGCGTAGAAAGCGCGCGTGATGGTTTGCATGACGCTAAAGGCAACCACCGCTGGGGCGAAGCCAAGCAAGATGGTGGCCACTCGGATGGTGTCGTCCGCTGAAAATTTTCCACCTTGAAAAACAACGGCGGTCAAATGCGTGCGCACCACGATCAAGCCGGCGCTTGCGGGCAATCCAATGAACAACGCCAGTCGAATGCCGCGGCGCAATGTGTGTGCGAACAACGCAGGGTTGGAGGCTTGGCGTGAAAGCGTGGGAAAGATGGCGGTGGCAATGGCAATGCCAAACACGCCCAGCGGAAATTCATACAGACGCGTGGCGTAATTCATGGCGGCGTTGGAGCCCTCCATTAATGGAAATCGCACGCCGAAAATAGTGGGACCAACCAAAGTTGGGTAACTGGCGATCACGCTGTCAATAAAGGTGTTGATTTGAAATACACCAAGACCCAGCATCATGGGCACCATAGTTGTCAGCATGGTGCGCAACGAGTCGCGGCAACCATGCCATTGCAGCGACAAGCGAATGCCGTAGCCGCGCATGCTCCACATCATCCATGCCACTTGCAGCAGGCCGGCGACAACAACACTCCACGCGACAATCTGAATATGGCGCGTGTGCTCCAAGCCGCCATGCATGTACGACACGCCGATCGAGGCCGCGATGATGGCCGCGTTTAAAATAATTGGACTTGCAGCGGCCACGGCGAACTTGCCGTGCACATTCAAGATGCTGCCAAGCAAAGCCACCACGCAAATCAACGGCATGTACGGCAACATGATGGCCATCAATTGATACGCAAGTTGTTCCTTTGGGAAAAAGTAAGGCAACATCAGCACAACGGCTTCGCCCACCAATGTGAGCGCGGCCAACACCACCGTGAGCAACGCGATGGCGACCGACGCAAGGAGTCTTGCTTTTTGTGGATTGTCTTGCTCCAGTTTGGCGTACACCGGAGTGAACGATGCGCTGAGCGCGCCTTCGCCAAAAAGTCTGCGAAATAAATTTGGTAATTGAAACGCGATAAAGAACGCGTCCATGATTGGACCGGCGCCAAACACACGGCTTTGCGCGGCGTCGCGGGCCAGGCCGGAAAATCGGCTGACCAATGTCAACAAGGAGACGGTTCGAGCGTGCTTTTCAAACGACATGATCCGGACCCCTCATGCATGCTCCTTGAAGTTGGCGACTGTATCCTTGGCTATCGACATGAAACGAATTCTTCCTGCAATGATTCTGCTCGTGGCGTGGACAACGCTTGGGACTGGATGTGGTTCAGGTCCAGCCATGATTTTGGAAAGCGATATTCCCGCGCCACCAGAAATGGAAAGCCGTCACAGCGCCAATATTGATCAGCGCAGTGGAGAGCTTGATGGCGGAAAATTTACATTTCGCGGACCGATTGAGGATGTTGTGGTTTTCACCAATGAATCCGTGGCCTTATTCCAAGCGCAAGGCTGGACCGTGGCGAAACGCACGGTGAATCCAACCGCGGGCGATTTAGTTTTTCGCAAGGGAAACCGCGAGGTCGAAGTGAATTTCAGGGCTGGTCAACTGAATCCATCCATGAGCGAGGCCACGGTTATTGTGCGCCAAATTGCAACGCCAACTCCGCCGCCAAGCGTCCCGAGCGCATAGCGCTATCAATAGATCCTTCGCTGACAAAATCGCCCGCGATAAACAATCCGTGGCCTTGCGACGCAGTGGGACGTTGTGAAAAGTCGCGGGGAGTTTGTCGTGGAAGCGCGTGGGCAATGTCTTGCGCGCGCACAAGTTTCCACGCGTCAACGCCTGCGCCAAACCACGTTCGCATTTGCGCGCGCGCTTGTTGTTCAAGTTGACGCAGTCCCAGTTGCGCTAGTGAAACGTCGACGCAATTGACGCTGATTAAAGCCATGCCGCGCGGCGCGTAGTGGCTTGATGCGGCGGACATGCACATGACATGATTCGCGGGACCGTTGCCGGTGGCGTCCAAATGCAAAACCGGTTTGCGCAACGATTCTGGAAGTTCATGTATGGACACCGCGTAGGAAAGTTGCGTTGTGCCGCGCCATGCGCCCGCCGAAATATGTGGCAACAATTTGGCCGCCGCGCTTTGATCCACGGCCACAATGACGGCGTGAAAATGTTCAACCGCGCCCGCGACTGGTTGCACGCGCCAACCCGTTGACATTGGAGTGACGGCCGCGACTGGACAACCTAAACGTATTTGTTGCGCTGGCAACGGCCGCGCCAGTTGCTTGGGAATTTCTTGCATGCCACATTGCGGAACCGCCGCGCCGCCGCGAATGAACATGGACAGCGTGAAGTCCAGCATTGCGGAATCTGTTTCAAGCGAGCGGTCCAAAAACACTCCGCCAAAAAAGGCGCGCGCGAATAGGTCTTGAAATCGCTTGGCGATTGAGCGTTGATCCATCCATGCTGAAGCCGTCAAGCCTTGGCTTATTGGTTGCGATGGTTGCTTGCCTTGCAACGCGGCCATGGTGAGCGGCAACAAGCCCACCGCCGTGGATGGCGTGATGAGTCCGTGCAACACGCCGGACAACGCCGCGCTTGGGCAACGTAGCGGATGTCCCATGCGAATCCATTTTGTGCCGGTGAACAATCGCGCTTGCAACGCAAGTGGCTGCAGACGCAACGCGTCCAAGTCAAGCCACGCGCCGGCCTCTGGATATGCGGGTAAATACACTTGAAATCCGCGGTCAATTTGAAATCCATCAACCATGTCCGTGGCCACGCGGCCACCCACGCGGTGTGAACTTTCGAACATGGTGAAACTGTGTCCAGCGCGCTGCAATGTTCGCGCGGCGGTCAAGCCAGCGAGTCCAGCGCCAAGAATGGCGATCTTCATGTGGATGAAACCGACGACTGTTGCGACGCGTCGCTGGCGGTGCGCTCATTCCACATGGCCATCAAACTGTTGGCCACGCCGCGGTAGTCATCGGCGCCGGCGCACTTGGGGTCGTAGTCGAAAATAGTTTGTCCAAATGATGGCGCCTCGGCCAACTTGATGTTGCGTCGAATGGGCGGCTGCAACAATCGACATGTGTTCCATGGCACATCGCTGTCGCGGGAACTTTCAAAGTGCTGGCGAATTTCCTCCACCACGGCGCGCCCGTGGCTGGACTGGCTTTCATGCATGCACAAGACCACGCCGGTGCAACGCAACTTTGGATTCAAACCCGCGGTGATGTCGGAAACGGTTTGCAATAATTTTTCCAAGCCGCGAAGCGCCAAGTATTGCGCTTGCATTGGAACGATCACTTCATCGGCCGCGGTGAGTGCGTTCACGCTGAGAACGCCAAGTCCAGGCGGACAATCAAGCAAGACCACGTCGAATTGGTCGCGCACAGTTTCCAAGGCGTTGGCCAAAATGTGCTGCGCGTCTTGTTGACCCTCCGCAAGGGCAAGATGTTGATCGGCGGGAATAAACCACAGATTGTCGCGCGCCTGCGTGACGCATTGCGCAATGGGCAGCGGCGGATCCGCGAACAAACTTGTGCTGCTTGGACGCGGCTCGTCGTTGGAGGCCTCCACGCCAAAATGCAAACTGAGATTGGATTGCGGATCAAGATCAATCAACAAGGTGCGCAAGCCACAGGCGGCGAAGGCCGCGCCAAGATTCACGGTGGTGGTGGTTTTTCCAACGCCACCTTTTTGATTGAGAAGCGCGACCACTCGCATTTTGTTCTGGCCGTTCATCGCTTGAAGTATAGATGATCACGGAGGCGCAATCACGCGCTGAACCGGAGGATCAATCCATTTGGAGGTCTCAAGTTGGACGAGTGGTGGACCCATTTGCCAAGGTGGCGCCGCGGCGATGGCGGTTTGACGCGACGAAGGACCATGGGTGGTTCGTGCAATGCCCACCACAAACGGACGTGCGTTGCTGTCTCCAGGCAACCACTCCTCTGGAATTTCAATGACGCAACGCCATCGATCCGTGAAAGAATCCGTGCGCACAATTGGCGCGGGCGTGCCGTTTGGCGAATCGACTTTGCGCACCCCCGCTTCAGTCAGTTGAATCCGAGCCATGAGATGCGAGCGATCGCCAATCATGACATCCAATTCATCCCCGATTCGAACTTCTTCGCGCAGACACTCGACAAAAATTTCCCAATGCGCAAATTTGCGCCGCAGACTTGCGGTGGTGCTCCACAGTGTCGGAGTGGGCTGAATTTTTCCCGTCTGCGCGTCGGCCAATGAAAGTCCTGGCAAAAATACACCAAGCGAATATCCTGGTGGACGGACCACGCTTTGCGCCGGCGACACGCTTATGCGTGTTGAATTTCCTGGCCACGTGAGCAACAGGGAACCAACCGTTGGACTTGGTTCGCCAGTGAGTGGGTCCGGCATTAATTCGGCGGGGCGTTGAATTTCAATTCGTGATATTCCGTGCGGCGGCAACCGCATCGCCAGCGAAGGCATGGTTGGTGATTCCACCCAAGAAAATTGAACCACGATTTCTTCTGCCGATGCGTTGCATGCGCAGAAATGCAACGCGCGGCCATCATCGGTTTCCGGCCACAGAGTGATGGGCGAAATTGCGCGGATGATATTCAACGAGGCCTGCATGGCTTGCTCGTCGCTTCGTTCCGTTGAAATTAAATTGGATAATAAATTCGCCAACTCCTGGGCGTTGGCTATCCAGGCAGCTTTGGGACTTGGACGTTGCAGGGAGTCGGACTCAACACACACCGCGGTCAGACGCTCACGAATTTCAGCGGCCACGCCGGGACTTTGACGCTCCACACGCTCGATACCCGCTTGCCATAATTGCGCGCGATAGAGCGCAAAAAGTTGCTGCGCTTGATGGCCCTGCGGCGGCGGCGGCTTTCGATCTATTTGATCGGCCAACAACCACCAGCGAAACCATTCCGCAGGCTCGCTTGGATCTGGCAATGCGTAGGACGCGCTTGGCTTGAGCGGCAATTTCGCTGGATCGGGTTCCACTTCCGAAAGTTCAAGCCACTCGGGTTCCACTTTTGAAACACCAACTTCAAGCGCCCCTTGAATATCTGCTGGAGTTTTCGCCAGCAACACCACCATGCCGGACTCCATTGCATTTTTATCCTGGGGCGCGAATTCAATTTGGCGAATATCAAGTTGCTCTTGCGATTGGGTCCATGACCGCTGCGTCGAAATTGGCTTGGCGCCAATCCATGCCACCACGCCTTCAATTGGCTCTCCACCATCGCTTCGTTCAATGGTGATATGCGTCGGCCACTTGTCTTGGCCAGTTTGCTGACGCAACGGAATGGCGATCACACCTGCGCGCGCCGCGACGGGATGTTCCAGGGTCGCACAAACTTGAGAAAATGAATTTGTCTCATATTCGCCAAGCATGAACACGGCCATCACAACACCAAGAAATCGCGGTCGCATCATGGTTGGGTGGGCGACTTTGCGGCGGCGTCTTTGCAAGGCGGCAATGGTTGTTGCGCGACTGGTGGTTGTTGCGCAACTGGTGGTTGTTGCGCGACTGGTGGTTGCTGCGCGACTGGTGGTTGTTGCGGATTGGAGGAGTTTGTTTTATCCGTAGTGGGCGCGGACACAACGTGCGGCGACAAGGCCGCGGGCGAAAGTTGGTTGGGAATACTGTGGTGGCCGAATCCTGCATCCTTGGCTTGCACTGTGCCGGTTTTTTTATTTGAAACTGGTTCATACATGACTCGCCCATCAAGTGGAACTGATTGAACCAAGCCCTCTTCTGGCACGGTGCCCACTCTCATGTCCGCAGCACCCGTGTATTTTTGCTGCAACGCAATTCCAGGAGGCGGATTGACGCCGCTTTGTCCAATTCGCACGCCAGAACTTTTCACCTTCATGAAATCTGGTTGACCAATGTAATACACGGTTCCAGCTGGCCATTGAACAAAAGTTTTTCCTTGCACCTTGCGATAAGAACCTTGATCAAACACCGCAAAAAGTCCGCCTTGCGATCTCACGAAAAGATCAGGACGACCCGCGACACCAAACAACTTTTGAAAATTTGTGGATTGACTCAACTCGACGGGCTGCACCTTGAGCGATGTCGCAGTAGCCGATTGATCAATGATGCCCTGTTCAATTGGCACCAAGCCGCCAGGATTTGTGTCGTCGGCAAGCGCGATCATGAGGACAAGAATGAACAGTGTGGACATGATTGATTTACAAGTGTAGATGCAAAGTATAAATCGACCGAATGCGTTCTAGGGTTGAACACGGGTGGTGGCGCAAGGCAAATTTTGAACCCCTGAGGCTGTTTGGATGAACAACCCAATCGCGGGGTCGCAGCGCAGAACAACTCCCTCCACCATTCCTTGTGGAGTGAGAAACTTCATGCGCAATCCAGCCGTGCGGTCCACTTTTGCATACGCCTCTTCAATCACCCGATTGCTGGCGGACAGAAAGTGGTCGAGTTGTTTGGTGAGTTCAACCAGCACAGCAAGACGGTCGCGTGGTTGCGCAAGTTGCAGCAAACTAACCGCGCGATCGGCAATTTCTTTTTCAAATACGGATTGACCCACATTGATTCCAATTCCAATGAGCGCGCGGTCATCGTGGCCTTCAATTAAAATGCCGGCGATTTTTTGTGGCTCGCCGCCAGTGCGCGCGACCACAATGTCATTGGGCCATTTCACGCCAATGCGCGCGGCCACATTGTGTTGCACAAGAGAGCGCAAGGCTGTTGCCGTGGCGACCGCGGAGGCCATGGCCAATCGATCTGGTGATTGTGTTTGAACAACAAATGTCGCAGCCAAACCTTGATGACCGGTGTCCGCCCACAGATGTCCAAGCCGCCCGCGGCCAGCGCGCTGTCGACCGGTGGTGACCACGCATCCAAGCGCGCTCTTGGCCGCGACATCTTGCGTGCTGTCGGTTTCGCTTAGCACCGTGGCACAATTGAAATGCGTCAAGCCCACCATGGCGTTGTGAAGCGCGTCGCTCCACTGATCAAGTGGCGTGTCGCCATTGGCGGCGTGGTTGTCTGGCTGGCCAATGTTTGAGCGACTACGCGCGGCGGCATTTTCAGGTTGCGCGCTCACACACGCCCGCGCTTTCGCGGGGCAGTTTGAATGTCCATCGCAAAATCAATTTGCGCCGCGGAGTGCGTGATAGCGCCAACACTGACAAAATCAACGCCAGTCTTTGCGATGGCGGCGACCGTGGTCAGCGTTACGCCGCCACTGGCCTCTAGTTGCACACGTGGCGCAAGTTGATTACGCAATTCGACGGCTTTGCGCAACAGGGTCACGCTCATATTGTCCAACAAAATGGCGTCAATCACGCCGCGCGGAAGGCGCAACAAGGCATCAAGTTGATCCAATATGTCGACCTCCACCATGGCGAACTTCAATTTGTTTTTCAGCCGCGCTGTTCCAATGGCGCGCTGAATTTCAAGCGACATTTGGAGCGGATTTAAACCTGCGACATGATTGTCCTTGGCCAAAAACGCGTCGAACAATCCCAAGCGATGCGATACACCGCCTCCGCACACCACCGCGTACTTTTCCAAAGCGCGCAAGCCTGGCGTGGTCTTGCGCGTGTCGCGAATGCGTGCCTTGGTTCCCGTGACTTGCTTAGCAAACAAGTTGGTGAACGTGGCCACTCCACTGAGGCGCCCCAAAAGATTCAACATGGTGCGTTCCAAAAGAAGAATACCGCGCAGCGAACCTGAAATACGAAATACTTCCTGGCCTTGGCGAACCTGTTCGCCATCGCGCGCCGCGCAGTGCACACGAAGCGCGGGCTTGACCATGCCAGCCAGCAACCGAACAAGCCGCCCGCCCGCAAGCACTCCAGGTGTTCTGGCCACAATCAAAGCCGTCGCCTGGCGTCGCGCGTCAATCATGGCGTTGCTTGTCACATCGCCCGCGGCGCCAAGATCTTCTTGCAGAAACATGTGCAAAAGTTTTTTCAGCGCCGCGTCAGGTGGCAATGTCGCGCGCGTGGTGGAGGCCTTGCCGATCTGCTTCAATGGTTTTTGTTTCAGGGCATTCGCCATGGGTGCGATGGTACGCTCGCGCGCATGCCCAGCATATTTACTCGCATCATTGGCGGCGAAATCCCCTGCCACAGACTTTTTGAAAATGAATTGGTGATCGCATTCTTGGATGTGAATCCGCTTTCGCCAGGACACGCGCTTGTGGTTCCCAAAGAGGAAATGGCTGAATTACACATGCTTTCGCCCGAGAGCGCCGCGGCATTGGGGGCGGCCGTTGCGCATGTGGCAGGCGCCATCATGAAAGCGACCGGCGCGGCGGCGTACAACATTCTGCAAAATAACGGCGCGCTTGCGCATCAAGAAGTGATGCATGTGCACTTTCACATTATTCCAAAATATCAGGATGGTCGTGGACTTGCGCTGACATGGAAGCCCTGCGCCATTGATCACACAGCTGCCGCCGAATTGGCTACGCGCGTGCAGCGGCAACTGGGCGCGTAAAAAACTGTTGCTGAACAAACTGAATGGGCGCGTTGATCGTTGGAACTTGTTGCGCGCATTTTTTATGCGCGCCGTGAATGCCCGAACACGCTGAAGTTGCATGGCGCGGATTCACGCGAGCAAGTGACGAACACACGCGGGTACGTTGCACAAACACGCGGCGGATTTACGGAAACACGCCGCGCAACTCATGCACGCGGCCAATTTGCTCCACCGCCGCGCACAGCGCCGCGGTTCGTAAATCACATTCAAATCGATGGCGAGCCAGGCGGGTTCTTCGCGCCGCCAAAATCATTTGCTGGCTCAATCGC
>CAIWNO010000063.1 GCA_903914045.1 uncultured bacterium
GCGAAAGATGTTGCGGTGACAACAGTTGGCGGAACGGCGACTAAGACTGGCGGATTTACTTACACCGCTGGATTCACAGACGATGGAACTACGCCGGGCTCAAATGGAAATTCAAGCGGCGATGCTGTCGCACGCAAGGGCGGTAATGGCAATGACACAAGCGCTGGACAATCCACAACGGCTGCGGGCGAAACTGTTGCCGCCGCGCCAATGGGCATTGAGTTGTATTTGCAAACTGTGGCGCTGCGTGCGGACGCCGAAACTGATTGCAATATCAACAGCGATGCTTTTGCTGGCGCAGATTTGGGTGACACATTCAGCGGCGCAACCACTTCAACTGGGCCTGTGACACAGACGGACTCAGTCAACAACGACGCGTTCGCGCAATTCATTGACCTGGATCACAACGGCGTGGCCGACAAGTGTCAGTTGCGCGCCGGCGACCTTGATCTTGACGGCGCCATCACTCAAAGCGACATGTCGATCTTGCTCAACATGATTGGCTTGGAACCTGTGCTTGGCATTGGCGACATGGACGGCAACGGCGTGCTGGACGCGCCCGATGTGGGCGTGCTGTTGTTGCGGATGCAGTAAGTGCTGGCCCTCAAAGACGCTTCCCATTGGCCATGCGCAGACTGCACTCTTTAGCCATGATTTGGCCTAGTTGAGTCCTTGACCAGTTTACGCTATCATGTCCGACCCTACTTGAAGGAACCAACATGCATTATCCGCACAAACTCAGTCGAATTAAAAAGCTCCGCAAAGTTGGTTTTCGCGCTCGTATGCAAACCAGCAAGGGTCGCGCCATCTTAAATCGCAAGCGTCGAATTGGTCGCAAGATTAAGACCCGCTAATCAGCGTGGCCGCATCAACAATATTGGAACAATATTAGTTTTGATTGGTCTGCGACTTTCTGGAAAGTCCACCCTTGGTCCTATTGTGGCCGCGCATTTGCAACGCGACTTTGTGGACCTTGACCATGCGGTCTTGCAGAAGCTTGGCACCACAAACGTCACTCAAACTTTTCGTGATATTGGCGAGCTTGCTTGGCGCAACGCCGAGCGAGACGAACTCACGCGCTTGCTGGCTGAGAAAAAAGATTGCGTGATTGCGCTTGGTGGCGGAACTCCGACAGCGGCAGGCGTTGCGGATATTTTGCAAGCTGCAAAGGCGCGAAATGAAATCTGTATCGCCTTGCTTGATCCCGGCGAAAGTGAACTTGCTGTGCGCTTAAAAAACAATCGCGGCGATCGTCCGTTGCTGAATGCGGCCGCCGCAAGTGGCGACGCGGGCGCTGACGCCACCGCGGAAGTTGGCGCGATTTTCGCAAGCCGCATGCCGCTTTATCGCACGCTGGCGAATGTCATTGTGGACACCAAGGAAAGCGAACACGCGTGCGCCAAGAAATTGCTTGCCGCGTTTGCTGACGCGCGTGCAAAGTGAAATCTCAAAGCGTGCGCCCACAAGTTGCTGCCCCGTTCACTGACACGCGTGCAAAGTGAAATCTCAAAGCGTGCGCCCAAAAGTTGCTGCCCCGTTCACTGACGCGCGTGCAAAGTGAAACTGAAACGCGCGCAGTGCAACCTTTCAGTTCTTGAATTTTTTTGCAGCAGCGCAACTTTTCAGCGCCCACGCATCCGCAGCGTTATTTTCCGCCGCTTGAATCTGGTTTCGCGCGCGACAATGGGCGAGCGACTTCAATGCCGCGCTCATCCAGCGCAATCACTCCAAGCTCACGAAGTGCCGACTGCGCCGCGGCTTGCTCGCCGGCTTTTTTACTTGCGCCCCAACATGACGAGAAACGACGATCCCCACTAATCACCGCTATTTCAAAGCACTTCGCGTGGTCAGGGCCCTTCTCATCAAGAATCATGTAAATGGGCGGCGACATGTGCAACGACACCAGCGTTTGTTGCAGCACACTCTTAAAATTATGTTGATGCCCGCCGTGCAATGACTCATGAATGCGCGGACCAAGATGGCGAAGAATGAACTCCTGCGCCGGCGCCAATCCCCCGTCCAAATAAATGGCGCCAATGACGGATTCCAACACCGCCGCGCTTACTGAGCCCGGAAGCGTGGCCGCGGTCCCCATGCCCTTGCCCAGGCGCAGTGCCTCGTGCAATTTCAATTCAATGGAAATTTCCGCGCACACTTGTCTGCTCACCGCGTGGCTTTTCACTTTGGTCAAATCGCCTTCAAGGCTTTCCGCAAGCGAGCGGAACAAATGTTCACACACCACCAAACCAAGCACGGCGTCACCAAGAAATTCCTGACGCTCATTACTCTTTGATCGATGGTCCGACAGCGACGCATGCGTTAACGCAGTTTCCAAGAGAGTCAGGTCTTGAAAGTGATAACCAATGCGCTCTTGAACTTCTGCAAACGGAATGTCTTTCACAAGAACCTCTTGCCGCGTGGGCGGCGCTAAACGACTTTATGTCGCGGGTTCTCCAGAAGACTCCCATTTGAAAATGAGGAAGTCCACTGGAGATCACGCGTTCAAATTGCTCACGCGAGCAACTTGCTCAATACATCAAACATGCATCAACTGAGTCAAGGCACTCCAACACAATACAACTACAATGTGGCCGCGAATCAGTTAATTCTTTATCTCAACTGACCAAGCGAAGCGCTTTCAATTAGGGCGCTCATGCGCAACTCATCCGTGTCACTGGCGAAATTTTGAATTTCAATACCCATGCGCCGCGGTCCTGGATCATCAATCTCATCAAACACGCGCGTTACAACGCCCGTGAAATGGATGGCTTTGAGAATGCCCGCGAAAAAGAAATCGACTTCAACTTGCTTACCCACTTGCAGGGCTTCGTCCAACTCCAAACGAATTCCAGTGGCGCTCAGGTTGTACACATGCCCTTCTTTTGGCGCGCCATCGCTATGAACAACCACTCGCGAAACATCAGCTCGCAAAGCAAAGCGTTCGGTCACGCGTCGTTCATTGGTACTGTTGGGTTCAAGGGTTTGCATTGCTAATTCTGAACTACAATTCTTAAGAGTCATACGGCTGTTATCGGTCAGGAGATCTTTAAAACTTAAACTTGCCTAAACATTTGGCACACAATTTAGACATGCATGAAGTGTGCTATTTAATTTGGCCTAACCAAATAAGAATGCCAAAATGCGACAAGTTTTTTGTCTTTTTTGTACTCTGCCATGGTGTCGATGCCAAACAACACGCCCCAAGAGGCGATAATAATTCAGAATGAGGCCGATGCTCCACTTGCGCCGCTGATTGGAAAGTCAGTCTGCATATTGGGTTACGGAAATCAAGGGCAAGCCCACGCGCAGAATTTGCGCGATAGCGGCGTCTTGGTGCGGGTTGGATCCGAGCCAGCCACTCGCGGATGTTCAGCGGCCAAAGCGGCTGGATTTGAGGTGCTTTCAAGCGCCAAAGCCGTTGAAAATGCAGATTTGGTGATTGTGGCCTTGCCTGACGAAATCCATGGAAAAATTTGGAATTCAGTCATTGAGCCGCATCTTGCTCCACATGCAGTGGTGGGATTTTTGCACGGGTTCTCGATTCGCTTTGGCATGGTCAAACCACCAGCCAACATTGGCGTGGTCATGGTGGCTCCAAAAGGTCCGGGCAAAACATTGCGCGATCGCTTTGTCATGGGCCAAGGAATTCCTAGTTTGTTTGCTGTGCATGCAAACGGAGCCAATGCACACAACACGCGCGCACTTGGTCTTGCATGGGCAAATGGTATTGGTTCGCTGCGCGCGGCAATTATTGAAACCACTTTCGCCGCGGAGGCGGAAACGGATTTGTTCGGCGAGCAATCCGTGTTGTGCGGCGGAATGCTGGCGCTGGTGAAAGTGGCGTATGAAACCTTAGTTGAAGCGGGATATCCACCGCTGCTTGCGTACATTGAATGTTGCCATGAGCTGAAGCAGGTCGCGGACTTGCTGTACGAGCGTGGTCCATCAGGCATGCGCGACGCCATTAGCACCACCGCGGAGTTTGGCGCGTTTGACGCAGAAAATATTTTGCTCACACAGAAATTGCGCGACGACTTCAAACGCATTTTAACTTCCGTGCGTGATGGAACTTTTGCGGAGCGATTTCAACGCGACGCCGATGATGGATTTGCGCACCTGAAACAAATGCAAGAAGCCGCGCAGCGACATCCAATTGAAGCCGCGGGCCACGCGGTCAGAGCTTTGATTCCTTGGTTGAAGAAAGAACATAAATGACGCTATTTGACGCGATTATCCTTGGAATTGTTGAAGGCGTGACGGAATATTTACCCGTCAGCAGCACCGGGCATCTCATTCTGGCGGCGTCCATGCTTGGCCTTGGAAAAACAGATGGCGGCTCCAACTTGGCGGCTATTAAAGAGTCGCTGGATCAATTTGAAATCATCATTCAAGGCGGCGCAATTTTGGCGGTGGCTGGTTTGTACTGGAAAAGATTGCGCACCATGGCGCAAGGTTGCGTTGGCGTGGCGCTTCCCAGTCGGGCAACCACGGAGTCGCGAATTGGATTTGGGTTGCTCGTAAAACTTGTAATCGCATTCATTCCCGCTGCCGTCATTGGCTTGGCGTTTCGCAAGACCATCAAGGCGCATTTGTTTTTTCCAGGACCTGTGGTGGCGGCGCTCTTGGTTGGCGGCGTGGCGATGGTGTTGCTGAAGAGTTGGAACCAGAAAAAAATCGAGAAGCACTACGAGCCAGGCGACGCGTTGGCTCGGTTGACACTGAAGGGCGCTTTGATCATTGGCATGATGCAAATTCTGGCAATGATGCCGGGAACCAGTCGCTCACTGGTGACATTGCTTGGCGGAATGTTGGTTGGACTTTCACCCGTCGCCGCGGCGGAGTTTGCGTTCTTGTTGGGGCTTCCCACATTGGGTGCGGCATCGCTGTATGAAAGCCTGAGCGTCATCAAGGGCGGCTCTGAATCAATTCACCAATTCATCACCGCATTGGGCGGGCCACTTCCAATTATTGTGGGGCTTGTCACGGCCACAATTAGCGCGGCCATAAGCGTAAAATGGCTAGTGAAATGGCTGGGAAACCACACCTTGGCGCTCTTTGGCTGGTGGCGAATTGTGGTGGCTGGAAGTTTTGCCTGGGCCGTGTACGCGGGTTGGATCGCACGTTGATGACTTCAAATAATTTTCCCCAATACGACTAAGATCACGTTCCAAAAGAAATGGACTGAACAAATCCCATGGGACAAGCCACACTCGCCTTTCGAAATTTACTTGTGCGCGCAGCAATCTTTGTTGTGCTTGCGGCGGCATTGGCGTGGTTTGTTGGTGGAACACTTTTTGGCAAACACCGCGTGAACTTTCCCGCAATTCAATGGGATGGCCGCGAGTGGGCCGCGCAA
>CAIWNO010000064.1 GCA_903914045.1 uncultured bacterium
GCGGTTGCAAAACTGGAATCCCACAGCGACCAGATTTCGTAACTCAACAACCACGCCGCAATCAATGCCGCCGCCAACCATTTCGTGCTTAACGCGCGCGGCCAACGAAATCGTGGCGTGATGAATCGGCGCAGAAATGTTCGCGGCGCGATCAACGGACATGTCATGCACGCTAAGTTGCCCCCCGCCACCAATGTGATGGCGGCGAATCCGCGCCAATGCGTCCATGTCCAAGTGCCCGCGATATTGGTGGATGCTTCTCGCGGACCATACAAACCATCCGCCACAACTAGAAGTGCTCCAAGCAACATCACCCAACGAAGCGCGCCGCGCATGCGCGCGGATTTCAACGCCGCGCCAATGACTGGCAAGGCAAGTACGTCAAAAATCTGTCGCTTGGCGCGACGATTGGAAATTAGAAATTGCGGCAATGCGATGGATTTGAATTGTTGCGCGCGTTGCGAGCGCGTGCTTGTAAGCGCGTTGAACAGAATCACCACGGCAGGAATTAAATACACCAATTGCCCTGGAATCCACATGATTGCAGCGGCTTCTTGCTGATCCGTGAGCGCCGTCACGCCGAAGGTTGGCGCGGTGGATTCGTACCAAGGATAAATTGCGCTTGGCGCAAACGCCAATATCGCGGCGACGATTGTGTTAGCCACATCCGCGGTGAGCAAATACAAAGGCATGGCAATGCGCGGCCAAGGACTTCGCCACGGATATGGCGCCACCACGCTCCACCAAAATAAAATACCGCCCCACAGAAAACACATGTGCTCCACCACATGCCACGCCGGAACTTCTAGCGCTAATTGATACGCCACTGGCAAATGCCAACCCCATGTCAGTAACACCATGGCCAACCAACCAGTGAGTGGATGCGTTAAAAACATTCCACATTGTTGTGCGCGCGGCCACGCAAGAATTGGTCCAAGCATGTCGCGGCTCAGCCAGCGTGGAACGCCCGCCAACAACGGCGGCATGGGACAACCCAACAGCAACAACGGCGGCGCGATCATTGTTAGTAAAAAGTGTTGCGTCATGTGCGCCGCAAGCAACCATGACGCCAACGCGTCAATGGGAGATTGCAACGCAATCCACAACGCAATCACACCCGCGCTAAAAAAGATTCCGCGTCGCCAACCCCAACGAGTTGGCATGGCGCGATGAAGCCGACGCCAACCGCGCCAATACACAATAAGAATTGCGCACGCAACAAAGGTGAATGGAGCAAGAACATTCCACGCCGACCAAATGGTCGCGGGAGCATTCATGAATTACTTTCCTGCTTCGCTGGCGACGGCTTTGGGCGCCTGATCCGGCGAGGATTGCCGCTCCATTGCGCCTGGAATGGTGGATTCTGGCGCGCCCGCGTTGCGCAATGTTGTCATGAACGCAACCACGGCCGTGGTCTCCGCGCTGGAAAGATTTTTTCCATAGGCCGGCATGTTGCCGCCACCTTGTTGCACTTGACGCACAAGTTGGTCCCACGATTTGCGCGAGCCGACATTGTCAAGATTGGGTCCACGCAATCCGCCTTCGCCACCCAAGCTGTGGCAGTTGCGGCATTGACTGTGTTGCAAGACAAGTGCGCCTTGCATTTCAAGCGGCGTGCGACCCA
>CAIWNO010000065.1 GCA_903914045.1 uncultured bacterium
GGCGCATTGTTTTGTGACCAATTCCGGTTGCATGGCCAACGAGGCCGCGCTGAAAGTGTGCCAGCAAAAACGCCAAGGCGCGCCGCGCGTGCTCGCCTTTAGCGATTGTTTCATGGGACGCAGCGTGGCCATGAGTCAGATTGGCGACGAGCCTGGATATCGCCAAGGACTCACGCAAAATATTTTGGTTGACTACATTCCATTTTACAATCCCGACTTGGGCGAGCGCAGCACCGACATGGCGCTGTGGCATTTGCAGGAGTGCATTCGCCGCTATCCCGGGCAACACTCGTGCTTTGTGTTTGAACTTGTGCAGGGCGAAGGTGGTTTCAATGTGGCGCCGCGGGAATTTTTTGTTGCGCTCATGCAGGCGTGCAAGGCCGCGGGCATTCCAGTGTGGGACGATGAGGTTCAAACCTTTGGACGCACCGAAAGCATGTTCGCCTTTGAAGCGCTTGCGCTTGGAGAATTCATAGACGTGGTGTCGATTGGAAAAATCAGCCAGGCGTGCGCGTGTTTGTACACCGCCGACATGAATCCCAAGGCTGGACTTTTAAGCGGCACCTTCAGCGCTAGCGTGAGCTCGTTGCACGCGGGTCTTTCCATATTGTCGCGCCTGCGAGATGGCGGCTATTACGGCGCCAATGGGCGCATTGCCAAGTTGCACGCGGCGTTTCGCGCCAAGGCGGATGACTTGGTCAAGCGCCGCGGCGAATTCTTTCCCGCGGTGAAGAAGCCATTTAGCCGCGAAAGTAAGAACTTTGTCAGTGGCGTTGGCGGCATGATGCGCTTGACGCCTTTTGCTGGCGACAAGGATCGCATTGCCAAACTGTTGCAACATCTTTTTGAAGATGGCGTGATCGCGTTCATGTGTGGGCATGGTCCACACCACTTGCGATTCTTGCCGCCGATTGGCGTGATGACGCCCGCGGATTTTGATCCCGTGTTTGAAATTTTGGAAAAGTCCCTGCAGCGGAGCGCATAAATGTTTCTTATTCGTCAAGCCACACTTGAAGATCTTCCAACGCTGTTGAAGCTGGCCAAGATGGTGCACTTTCTCAATTTGCCGGCGGACCGCGACATCATCGCCACCAAGATCAACCGCAGTCGTTTAAGTTTTGCCGAGCGCCAAGACGACGCGCGCCATCGTCAATTTATGTTTGTGCTTGAGGACAGCGAAACTGGAAATGTGATTGGCACCAGCGCCGCCATTTCGTGCATTAGTTGGAAGGGGTGGCCGCATGTTTTTCTGGAGGTGAAGAAGCGCCACTTTTATTCCAATGATTTACAGCAGGGTCAAAGCCATGTCACGCTGGAGTTTGGCACCGACGAAAGTGGTCCCAGCGAAGTGGGCGGTTTAATTTTGGCGCCGGGCTACCGCGGCCACAAGGAAAAACTTGGCTCGCTGTTGTCGCTGATTCGTTTCCACTTTATTGGCCTGCACAAAAAGTGGTTTGCGCCGCGGATTTTGGCTGAACTCATGGGTCCTGTCACGCCCGATAGCCGCACGCTGTTGTGGGAATATTTAGGGCGGCGCTTCATCAATCTTTCGTATCAAGAGGCGGATTTATTTTGCCAACATTCAAAAGAGTTCATGACCAACTTGTGGCCGCGCGGTGAAATCTTTGCCAGCATTCTTCCGCCAGACGCGCGCGCGCTGATTGGCAAAGTTGGCGAGGAGACATTGGCGGCCAAGGGAATGCTTGATCGCCAGCACTTTCATGTGACCACGCATGTTGATCCATTTGATGGCGGACCATACTTGGAGGCCGACCGTGATTCCATTCCCATGGTGCGCGACACCAAGGAGCACAAGTTGCTGGCGTTCACCAAGCGCGAGAGCGGCGTGATGGCGTTTGTAAGCCACAGCAGCAAGGAGCATGGTTTCCGCGCGGTGCGCACGTTGTGCCTTATGCGCGCTGGAGGCGTGGAAATTTCCAAAGCCGCCGCTGACACCATCCATGCGCGTGAAGGTGAGAAGGTTGGTGTTTCATTGCACGCCGAGCATGCAAGCAGAAGCGTGGTGAAGAACTCAGGACCACTTGCCGCAAAAAATGTACGCACGTCAGAGAGCACGTTAGCGGGCAAGTCAGCGGGCAAGTCAGCGAGCAAGTCAGCGGGCAAAAATATCCGCGCCGCGGTTTCCAAAAGTCGAAAAAATTCGCGTGGCAAATGACATGAACGCGTCCACGCAATGGATTACTCAGAATCCATCGAACTATTTTGATGGTCAGTGGCACTCCATTGCTGGCGATGAAATTCAAAGCAAAAACCCTGCAAATCCAGCGCACGTGGTGTGGTCTGGAACGCCTGATCCAAGTCATGTTGATGGCGCCGTTGCCGCCGCGCGCGCCGCGTTTACAAGTTGGAGACAACTTTCACAGAGTGAACGCGCCCAACACTTGCTGGCATTTTCCGCGGCCTGCAAAAAATTCGCCGAGCCATTGGCGCAAGTCATCACACTGGAAATGGGAAAGACCATCGCCGAAAGTCGCGGCGAGGTGAAATTACTGTCCGACAAGATTGACATCACGTTGCAAGAAAGCACCTTGGCGCGCGTGAGCAACTTTGAAGTGGACGCGGGCGGCGGCCGCAAGGGATTCTGCCGCTTTCAACCCTTTGGCGTGATGGCGGTGCTTGGTCCATTTAATTTTCCAGCGCATTTACCTAACGGACATTGGGTTCCTGCGCTGCTGATGGGCAACACGATTGTGTTCAAGCCCAGTGAAAAAACTCCGGCGGTGGGCCAGTGGATCGCCGCCATTGCGCAAGCGGCTGGCTTTCCCCGCGGCGTGTTGAATGTGGTGCAAGGCGGCGTTGAAATTGCCAAGCGCTTAAGCAACCACGCCGATGTTGATGGAGTCATGTTGACGGGTTCTTGGCGCGCTGGCCGCGCCGTGCTGCAAGCCAATCTTGATCGGCCCGGCCGAATGGTGGCGCTTGAAATGGGCGGCAGCAATCCCGCGATTATCTGGGAAGGCGCCGATATTCGCACCGCCGTGCTGGAATGTGTGCGCAGCGCCTACGCCACCACGGGTCAGCGCTGCACCTGCACGCGGCGCATGATTGTGCATCGATCCATTGCGCAGGAATTTTTGACCGCGTTCACCAAAGTGGCAAGCACCATGATCATCGCGCCAGGCAACGCGCCCGAGCCCAACTTCATGGGACCGTTGGTGGATCAACACGCGCTTGACGCATACTTGCAACGACAAACATTCATTCGCGACAATGGTGGACGCGCCTTGCTTGAAGGCGTGCGCATGGATCAAGCGGGTTACTTTGTCACGCCAAGTTTGATAGAGGTTGCGCGCTTTGAGAAAGAAAGCGACATGGAAACATTTGCGCCCTTGGTACAAGTGAGCGTGGCGGATGAACTTCAGGACGCCATTGATCAGGCCAACGCCACGGAGTTTGGCTTGGCCGCCGCGGTGTTCACAAATGCGAACATGACATGGCGCGAATGCGTGCGCGGCTTGCGCGCGGGGTGCGTGAATTGGAATAACGGAACCGCCGGAGCCAGCAGTAAATTGCCATTTGGCGGAGTGGGTCGCAGCGGCAATCTGCGTCCAGCTGGCAGTTTTGCGCTTGATTCCACAGTTTTTCCTGTGGCTTGCATGGAAGTCGCCGCGCCCGATGCAGCCACCACTTTAGTTGCAAACGGATTGCGCGCCGACCCAAAGTGGTTTGAGTGATTCATACTTACTTGCCTTTATCAAATGTCGCGGCTGATCTCTCTTGGAGAGCAAGGACTTTATAAATATTCTTGCGCATGTTTTGCGGAAAGAGTTGCAGCAGATTATTTAAATTGTCGACATAGCCAAAGCGCAACAGAACCACGCAGACTCCGCCATATGTTGCCAAGCAAAACAGAAATTCAAACAAGGCCTCCGTGCGTAAGGATGTGCTGGCGAATCCAAACAAGTCAATCACGCTGCTTGCCAAGCTTGAAGTGGCGACGGCCGCCAAGAGTGAATATGCGGGGGTTGAATACATTTCGTAGTTGAATGTGATGTCCGAGACATGAATCTGTTTCGAAACTTTCTTGATTTGGTAAAACGAAATCACGGTGCAGACAACTCCAACGCCAATAACCAAAGTCAATGCGTAATAATTTTCTGGAATGGGCGCCACAAGGGGCGCGGCAAAGATGGCGCCAATGCCAAGCAACGCCCCCGTAATTTTGGCGATCATGCGGCCTGTGAAAAGTTCAAGCACCACGGGCCAGCGCCGGGCGCCCATCAGTGGCGCCTCCAGCAAGGTTTGCACCGTGGGATAAATTAAAAATGCGCAGGCGAATTGCACGGGCAAAATGCTTTGGTCCCATTTTTCTGCGAATAACAAATGCGCCAAACTGGGATACACGGCGGCGATGCCCATGATAAAGAGCGGGACAAAAATAACGCCCGTTAAAAATGTTTGGCGCACGCTGAAGTCCTCTTGTTCAATATCTCCGCGCACGCGTGCGGCATAGGGCGCCAGCACGGATTGCAACGTGCTTGAGAGTAATTGAACAGGTTGAACCGCCAATTGGTTGGTGAACAAATATATTCCAAGCGAGCTGACGGGTATGAAAAAACTCGCCACAAATAAGTCAGTTGAGGTGCCAAGGGAAGTGATCAACGCCATTACAAACGGAATCTTCATCATTGTGTAAGTGTCCGCAATCCAATGCGGTTGGGTTTGAAAGTCGATGCGTTCCAAGCCCGCCACCGCCAGGCTCCACAATAAAACAACCATGCCGCTTACAAGTTGGGACAAGACAAAGCTAAGCGCACCATACCCGTTGGCCGCGAAGTAATAGGCGCTTGCCAATTTGACAAGCGCGCTGGCAATGTCCATGAGCGCGATTTGTTTAAACAACAAGCGCGAAAGCACCTTGGCGCGCGGGTATGTTGTGAAATTATAAACTACAAAACCTACAGCGCTGTAAAACAAAATCCAGCCAAGCCCTTTGGTGTTGTCTTGGGGATACAAATATGGAGCGGGCAACACCATGGCCAACGTGAACACGGTTCCCAAAATTCCACACGCCAACGCCACGCGAAGCAGTCCGCCGCCAATGGTGCGGAATTCCTTTAGTTGCATGGTTTGAAATACAACGCCCGTTCCACCGCCGCGCATGATGGTGGTGAATGTGGTTATGCCCAGCGCAATGGCGTACAAGCCGTAGTCGGCTGGCGTAAGAAACCACGCCATGATCATTTGCGTGGCCAGCCCAGTGAATCGGCTCACTACGCTTGCAATGCTGTTCAGGATTAGGCTGGAGGTTCGATGTGTTGGCATAGAGATCCTAAGATCCCGGAACTTCAATACTACAACATCTATTCATGGATGTGATTGGCGTATGAGAGCATGCCCGCATTACTGGTCAGAACGTCTGAAATAGAAATACTGCCTAACAAGGCACATATTTCCTTACATGGACGGAGACTGCGTAATGGAAATAAGGCGAAGAAATTCCTCGCGCGTGGCCAAATTGTTCAGGAACACGCCAGTTAGTTTGCTGGTTGTGGTCCACGCATGCGGTTGATGCACGCCGCGATAGCACATGCAATAGTGGCGCGCTTGCACAACCACGGCCACGCCGCGCGGCTTGAGATGCTCTTGAATGGCGCCGGCAATTTGCGCCGTGAGTTTTTCCTGCACCTGCA
>CAIWNO010000066.1 GCA_903914045.1 uncultured bacterium
GTTGTCCACAATAAGTGAAAGGTCGCGCTCCACGCTTGGCATAGTGGGCAGCATGGCGGCGGGGCGCTCTGGCGGCCAATGCGCCAGAAGCAAATCCAGTGCAATTTCAGCAGCAATCATTGGTTTTTCAATTCCAACGGTTGCGCGCGCCGCGCTGGTGAGAAATCCAATTCGACCAATGGTCACGCCGTCAATTTCAATTTTCGCCACGGGATGCATAACCGCGTCGGAAGTTGTGGGCGTGAAGGTGGCGGGCTTGGCGGCAATTTCATGCGCAAGCCGTTCAATCACGCCACGCAACGCGCGGTAGCCAAGGTCGTCCCTCTCCACATCGGCGATCATTCCCAGCGATACGGATTCGTGGTGTTGCTTCGTGGCGTCCAAATGAAAGATGGACGCGATCTCAAACAAGCGCATGGTGCCAGTTGCGCCGCGGTCCTCATTCAGTTTGCGCGTGGCCAGCAACCCCGGCACAATACTTGGACGCAAACATGGCGTTCCGCCGGCGCGCTCATCTTCAATGCGAAGCGCGGATTGTTGCGCATGCACAAACGCGTTCGCGGCGCTATCGCTAATCAACGCGTGCGTGACGCACTCCACAAAATCCATTCCAGCCAGCGTGTCGCGCAGGCGCTCGGCGGCCTCCACCTTGGCGTCGGGGGCGGCGGTACGAATTTGTATGGACTCGCCCATGGGAACGCGCTCAAGCCCAAGCAGGCGAATAATTTCCTCGATCAAATCCACCTCGCGCTCAATGTCCATGCGTTGCGCGGGTACGGTGCATTCCATCAGGTCGCCTTGCAATTGCGGTGAAAAACCAAGCGTTTGCAGCGTGTTCAGCATCTCTTGGTTGGAAATGTCCGCGCCCAAAACCTTGCGGCAACGATCGCAGCGCATGCGCACTTTCTTCAACGGTGCAATCGCCGCGCTGGCCTCGACCACGCCGTCGCACAATGTTCCACCAGCGGTTTGCATGATTAAATCCGCCAGGCGCGCCGCCGCACCATCAATCGAAGCCGCATGCACGCCGCGCTCAAAGCGCTTGCTGGAATCGCTGACAATTTTATGGCGGCGACTGCTGGCGCGCACTTGCATTGGATTGAATGTTGCGGCCTCAAGCACAATGTCGGTGGTGCTCTCGCGCACGGCTGAGAGCGCGCCGCCCTTCACGCCCGCAAGCGCGACGGGTTTCTCACCGTCCGCAATGACAAGATCGGCGGGGGACAATTCAATGGCGACGGCTTGATCACCAAGCGGCAGAAACATTTCCTTGGCGCGCGCGCGGCGAACATGAATCTGCCCGCCGCTCAGCGTTGACAAATCAAACACATGCGTGGGCTGGCCCAATTCAAGCAGCACAAAATTGGTGCAGTCAACAATGTTGTTGCGCGGAATTTGTCCCACATCGCGCAGGCGCTCCTGCAGCCACTCCGGACTTGGACCAACTTTCACTCCGCGAATCACGCGCGCGCTGTAGCGCGGACACGCTTGGTGATCGTCGTTGGAAACACGGATCGCGTCGGCGCAATGTTGCGCGGCGGCGTTGCTCAAGCTTGAAGCATTCTTATTCGCGGCGCCGCCACGGGAACTTTGCGGCGCAATCAGAACGCGCTGTGTCTTTGCGGCCAGTTCGCGCGCCAGACCAAAGTGACAAAGGCAATCGCCGCGATTGCTGGTGGTTTCAATCTCCTGCCAAATGGCGCCGTCGGGCAATGTTTCGCGCCCATCAAAATTCAAACCCACCGCGGTCAGCGCGTCGGCTTGTTCCTCTGCGCTCGCAGGTCTATCCAAATAATCATTGATCCATCTCACACTTGTGCGCATGGGTTCAAAGAGTAGCGAACGCCGTCTTGGTACGCTGCCATCGTGAAAGCAGCGCTTGCATTGTTGGCCACACTTCTTCTTCACGGCGCGTTGGCGTCTGGTTGCGCGGCGCCCGCGCCCGATCCGCTGGCCACGCCAACTCAGTTGACATTTGATGTGACCATTCTCAAAGGCGACAAAGTTCCATTTCGCACCGAGGCGTGGATGCAGCCAGGAAAGATGATTGTTTTTCCAGATGGAACGTTGCTGGCGGACTTTGGTCCAACCGTGAACACGCGCGTGCGTCCTGGCGTGGCGCGCGTGTTGTATCAGCGGCAACTTTTTGAGATGTGGGATGTGGCCAAGAAACTTGGATTTGCCGATCCCGCGTTGGCTGACTTCGACGCCAATCCATATCTGGTGGAGGCGCAGCCCAATGAAATTGTCTACATCATGACGTTTGCCGCCAGTACTGATCGCTGGACATTTGTCAGGCGATTTGAAGGCACCGCGCAACCTGATCCCGCGAGTGAGGTGTGGGTCAAAGTGTTGGCGCAAGCCGCGTTCGCCACTAATTTGACCGCCGATCAAGATCTTCCAATTCGCTACGACTTTGGACCCGATCCATATGCTTGGTTCAAGCCGCCCTCTAAATAATATGGTCGCAATCATGCTGGCTCAATTTCAATTCATGCGCTGTCTGCGGACGGCATTCAGAATGTCGCCGATGTCGCCTGTGATGAAAGTGCCGCATATGAAATTGTGTTGGCGCGCATTGTGTAACCGCTTCATGAGCGCGGGGGTTTTGTGTGCGACTGTTGTGTTGTTGCAAAGTTGCGCGTCGACCATTGGGGCATCGGACACATCGCCCGTGGCGGGGTGGCGATTTCAAATCGCCGTGAAATTTCCCAGCCAACAACGCTACGAACTTTTCCGGATCACGCCTACGGGTGAAATTCAATATGGCGGCGGCATGAGCGCCATGAATGACTACACCACGTGGGAGAACGCGCTCACTCCAGAGCAAGCCAAGGAATTTGTGGTGTTGGTGAATTCTTTGTCGTGGATTCAAACGGTCCCCAAGGAAACGGGTGATGACAAGACTGAGCCGGTGTTTGTGGTGAAGTATCAACAACACGGCGGCAGCGAGCGCAATTTTGCAATTCGCGGCAGCACTCCGGAGACCGACAAAGTGGTCGCCTACATGAAAAGCCTGACGCAGCAGCGCTTTTACAGCACGTTGCAAAAACTTCCTGAGGCCACCGAGAAACCCAAAAGTGCTGCGGTGCCATCAACAACAGCGCCAACAGTCGCGCCAACAGTCGCGCCAACAGTCGCGCCAACGGTTGCGCCAGCAGTTGCGCCAACAGTTGCGCCAACAGTCGCGCCAACCGCTGCGCCGTCATCTTCAACAACACCGCGGACCTAGCCTTGACTATGTCGACCATGTCGCCCATTGTTGGAATTGATCTTGGCACCACTCATTCGCTTGTTGCAATCTGCGATGAAGCGGGTCCACGCGTGTTGCTTGATGAGCAGGGGCGCGCGCTGCTTCCAAGCGTGGTGCGATTTCTGCACGGCGAGAAATCCATTGTGGGTTGGCCAGCCAAGAATGAAGCCGCGCAATTTGTGGACGCCACTATTGCAAGCGCCAAACGTTTCATGGGCCGCGGCTTTGCCGAAAGCGTGGACATGGCCGCTGACATGTCAACGCAACTCATGCAAGGTCCGCGCGGACTTGCGGCTTTCAATGTGCGCGGCGCGGCGATCACGCCGCAAGAAGTGGCCGCCGCTGTGCTGGGTGAACTTCGCCGCATTGCAGAAGCGCGCTTGAACACGCACGTCACGCGCGCCGTCATTACCGTGCCCGCGTATTTTGACGATGCGCAACGTCAAGCCACCCGCGACGCCGCGCGTTTGTGTGGTTTAACCGTTGAGCGAATTGTGAACGAGCCAACCGCCGCCGCGCTGGCCTACGGCATTGGACATAGAAATAAAAATCCGTCGCCAAACAAAAAGGCGGCGGGTGATGGCGCCGCCACACATACGCCCAACACAAGCCAAACCGCCGCCAACAACAGCGGCGAAACCGTGGCCGTGTACGACTTAGGCGGCGGCACATTTGATATTTCCATTTTGCGCATTGAGAGCATGGATGCCGCCAATCCAACATTGGGTGACGCCTTTCAAGTGCTCAGCACGCGCGGCGACACGCGCTTGGGCGGCGACGACTTTGATCAACTGATCGCGCTGTGGTTGCAAAGCGAAATTAAAAAAGAATTCAACATGCCCGCCTTCACCGCCGGCGACACGACCACCATTCGCATGGTGGCCGAGCAGGCTAAGCGCGCGCTTTCAGAACGCGAAGACATCGCCATTGAAATTGAATGCGACGCGCGCATGACATTGCAAAGGTGCACCGTGATTGATTTGCGTGCGGCGCCCGCGCCAAATTCCACGCCAAATTCCGCGTCAAATTCCACGCCAAATTCCGCGTCAAATACCGCGCCAAATACCGCGCCAAATCTCGCGCCAAATCTCGCTCCAAATCCAACACCATCAACCGCCAACAACAACACCAACCGCATCTTGCGCCGCACACTTACGCGCGCGCAATTTCAAAACATGATCGCGCCGTTAATCGCGCGCACGCTTGACGCCTTTACACGCGCGCGCGCCGACGCCGAAACTATGGCGGGCAACATCAAGCTTGACCGCGTTGTTCTTGTGGGCGGCTCAACGCGCATTCCCTATGTGCGCGCGCAAGTGGCCGCGCACACTGGCATCACTCCATACACCGCGCTTGATCCAGATCAAGTGGTGGCCCTTGGCGCCGCGCTGCAAGCCAGCATTCTGTCGGGCGCGCGCACGGATTTGCTGCTGCTGGATGTGATCCCGCTCAGCCTTGGCATTGAAACCCAAGGCGGCGCCTTTGCAAAACTCATCGTGCGCAACAGCGCCATTCCTTCGCGCGCCACGGAAATGTTCACCACGTCCAAGGACAATCAAACTGGCGTGTTGATTCACGTGGCGCAAGGCGAGCGCGAAATGGTGGCCGATTGCCGCAGCATTGCGCGCTTTGAATTGCGCGGACTTCCCGCCATGCCCGCCGGCATTGCGCAAGTGCAAGTTGAATTTCTGGTGGACGCCAACGGCGTGCTGAATGTCTCCGCCGTGGAGCGGCGCAGTGGCATGCGCGCCTCCATTCAAGCCGCGCCAAGTTACGGCTTAACCAGCGCCGAAGTTGAGCGCATGGAGCGCGACAGCGTCACGCACGCCCGCAGCGACATGCATCGCCACCGCGTGACCGATCTGGCGGTGAACGCGCGCCTAGATGTGAAGTGGATTGGCGAGGCCTTGGCGCGCACGCACGCCGCGCTTGAGCCCTCATATGTGCAGGAACTGCAGGAAATGTTGCACACAATTGAATCCATGTGCGCCCAAGCAGAGACCGATCCCATGGCCGCCAACGCCGACGCGCTGCACAAAGCCAAGGAGCAACTTGATCGTCAAAGCGTGCATTTGCACGAGACTTCCATCGCTCAAAGTTTGCGCGAGATGCGTGTCTCGCCAACCAACAAGCCAAGTGCGTAAGTAAAACATTTATAAAATGATGCAAAGTTTTTATCGCTTTTGGTGTTGACTGCCGTATAGTGCACTTGCCAAATGGCGAGCGACTCAGGTGAGTCGCAAAGGAGATTCAACGAGTTGACGAAGCAGGCTATTTCTCAGGTTCCAAATTCAGTTCACCCAACCATCGCAACAGCAGTCATTGCGCCACCAATGACGGGCGTTAATGCAAATGCGACAGCTCCAAGCGAGTTGCGACCCGCGCGCGCTCCTAAAACTTCGCCCGATCCAGTGTGGACCACGGAAGATTCCGTTGACCTGTACAACGTTCGCGGTTGGGGCAAGGGCTTCTTCGATGTCAACGCCAAGGGCAATGTCGTGGTTCTGCCAACTCGCACGCCCGGCGCCGAAATTGATTTGCACAGCGTGGTCGAAGGCCTGCGCGAGCGCGGTCTCAAGACGCCCGTGCTTGTTCACTTCAGCGATCTTTTAGAAAAGCGCTTGAACGATATTCACCAAGCGTTCGCCAACGCCATCAAAGAGCACAACTACAAGGGCGAATACGTTGGCGTGTATCCCATCAAGGTGAATCAGCAACGACGTGTGGTGGAGGAAATTCGCCAATACGGAATGAAGCTTGGATTTGGCCTTGAAGTGGGCAGTAAGCCTGAACTTTTGGCCGTTCTTGGAATGACCAGCGACACGCCTGAGCGTTTGATTGTGTGCCACGGTTTTAAAGAGGCGCGCTCCATTGAGTTCATCACGTTGGCCGCCAAACTTGGCCGCACCATTATTCCGGTCATTGAAAATCTCACGGAACTGAAGCTGATTGTTGAGTACGCAGAGCGTTATCAAATTCGTCCGCGCATTGGTGTGCGCGTGAATCTCAGCACGCCGGGCGCGGGTCGTTGGCGACATTCCAGCGGTGCCAAGGCCAAGTTTGGTTTAAGTTTCAGCGAAGTGCTTGAGGTGCTTGAATATCTGCGCGCCCGCGGCATGGA
>CAIWNO010000067.1 GCA_903914045.1 uncultured bacterium
GCGCGGCCGAACAATTTGGAACCAACATTCGCGCCACGGCCGCAACCTTGGCTCCCAACTTGGTGCGCTGGAGCGCGGGAGGTAGCGCTGCGTTGTGGTTGTGGAGCGAGAAATGGTTTGTGAATGATCCAGGCTCCGCATGGAAAGCAGCTGTCATTACGGCTGCTGCCGTGATGTTGATTTCCATGCTTGCGCTGCTTGGCGTGCATGAAACTTACGCGGTTGATTTGGATTACGAGGAAGTATGAGCCGCAGCGCGGTAGTTGGTGTTCTGATCTTTGGTCATTAGCAAAACGCGAAAAGCCTCGGACAAAACAAGGAAAAAACGCACATTTGGATTAGTCTCGCGGAAGCCCGCGGCGTCAAAAACAGTCTTGGGTTCTGGCTGCACGCCCGCCAACACCACGGTCAATCCGGCCTTGGTCAGTCCATCAATCGTTGTTGTGAGCAGTGCCAGACCAGTGGAGTCAATCATTGGAACCTCACGCATGTCAATCACCGCGCCAAACGCGCCAGGCTTTGGTTCAATCACTCCCATGGTTCGCTGCGCCGCGCCAAAGAACAAAGCGCCTTGCACTTTGAAATATAAAATACCTTCGGGCACTTTCACGGGTTCGATTTCCGGGGCAACTGTTTGCGCTCCCACATCAGGCGCCTGCAATGTGTTTTCTGTCACCGCCAATTTGGACATTTTCTGCATGAACAAAATAGAAGTGAGCACCACTCCGGCTCCAATGGCGATGACCATGTCAAACCACACCGTCAACACCACGCACATGATCAGCGTGAAACCCTCGGCGCGAGCCGAAGTGCGAATAATGCTCCAGCACTTTGCCAAGTCGCTCATGTAGTACGCGATGAATATGAGCAAGCCCGCCATGCCCGCCATGGGTAAGTAGCCAAGCCACTTTGCCATAAATAAAACAACCAGCAACAAAGAAATGGAATGCACCGCCGACGCCAACGGACTTGATCCACCAGACTGAATATTGGCGGCAGTACGGGGAATTGCGCCTGAAGTTGCAAACCCACCAAAGAATGGCGCAACCATGTTGGCCAAGCCGTGGCTGACCAATTCACCGTCTGGATTGTGGCGCGTGCCCGTGAGTCGATCCGCGCACACGGCGGTGATTAACGTTTCTATGGATGACAACAATGCGATAGCGACCGCGGCTCGAACGATCAAGTTGATGTGCTCAAAGTCAAAAGCAAGTTTGGTGGGATCGCTCAGATTCCATGGAAAATCAAAGTGCGGCGCGCCTGTTGGAATGCCTAAAACTTTCACGCCATCAATGATGGTTGTGAAATGATTCTCAACAGTGAGTGGTTGCCACGCGGGATTGATGCGCGCCATGATCACAGCCAGCAACGCGGACAAGGGCAGTACAACAAGCGTGCCAGGAATAATGGTGATGAAGCGGCGCCATGTGAACAGACCGATCAGCGTGAAACCGCCCACCAGTGTGTCGCACCAGTTCAGGGTGGACATGTGCGTGTACACCATGCGGACTTCGTCCACAATATGAATTGTGGCTGGCGCGGTCACGCCCAAGAGCGTGCGCAATTGCAGAATGATGACCGAAAGTGCAATACCAAATGTGAAACCGGCAATGACTGGAAATGAAACAAAGTCGATCAGTTTGCCAAGCCGCAAGATGCCCATGAGGAAAAGAAAGACGCCCGCCAGCATGGTGGCCACAAGCAATCCCGCCACGCCCATTGAATGCACAATTGGCAGCAAAATCACTATGAATGCGGCGGTGGGGCCGGATATTTGATAGCGCGAACCGCCCAAAAAGCCGGCGATAAATCCGCCAATGATGGCGGTGTAAATACCCGATTGCGGGGTCATGCCGGCGGAGATTGCGAAGGCCATGGACAGTGGCAAGGAGGTGATGCCCACAACGATTCCTGCGACAATGTCACGCAGGAATCGGCTGCGTGTCATTCCCGCGCGAAATGTTGCGCGCCACGCGGAGAAGAAGAGTGGTGGTGCGATGGGGATCATTGAGAGATCTCTCTTGTTGTTGATGAACAACAGTCGAGCTGGCGATGACGAACCGATTGTGGTTGCGGATGATTCAATGTGAAATGCATCTGCGAATCACTTCATCAACGTCCGCGCCACGAGCGATAGGTTTCGATGAGTTGATTGGTGCTGGAATCGTGCGCCAACTTCGCCGGCGCGCCGGACAACTCTGGAATGATTCGCTTGGCGAGAACTTTTCCAAGCTCCACGCCCCATTGATCGAAACTGTTGACGCCCCAAATTGTTCCTTGCGTGAATACCTTGTGCTCGTAGAAGGCGATCAATCGACCCAACATGCGTGGCGAAAGTTTCTTGCACAGAATGGTGTTGGATGGGCGGTTGCCCTCCATGGTTTTCTGAATGGCCAACCATTGCGGCACGCCCTCGGCCACAATTTCTGCGGTGGTCTTGCCAAACGCAAGTGCCTCCGCCTGCGCTAAAACGTTGGCGGTCAGCGTGTCTTGGTGCGTGCCAATATCGTGCAAAGGCTCGGCAAAAGCAATGAAATCGCATGGCACCAACTTTGTACCTTGGTGGATCATTTGATAGAAGGCGTGCTGACCATTGGTGCCAGGCTGGCCCCACACCACGGGACACGTTTCCCATTTCACATGTTGACCATCGCGCGTGACATGCTTGCCGTTGGATTCCATTTCCAACTGTTGCAGATACGCGCTGAAGCGATCCAAGTATTGGCAATATGGAAGCACGGCAAGAACATCCGCGCCTAAGAACTGATTGTTCCACAAACCGATCAAGCCCATGATGACTGGTAAATTCTTTTCCAGCGGCGTGCTCTTGAAGTGTTCGTCCATATCGTGGAAGCCATCAAGCAATTCGCGGAAGCCGTCGGGACCAACCGCGATCATGGTTGAAAGACCAATCGCGCTGTCCATGCTGTAGCGGCCGCCGACCCAATCCCAAAAGCCGAACA
>CAIWNO010000068.1 GCA_903914045.1 uncultured bacterium
CGTTTCACGCATTCAACGCCGTGTCTCACGGCGCGCTCTTCACGCGCATTCAAGTTTCCATGTATCCCGATGGCGGCGTGACGCGCTTGGCGTTGTATGGAAAAAATCTTCCGCCGCACGAGAAAGCGAAGTTGCTCGCGCCGCCTTGCGTTACTTGTCCGCCATTTGATGCGCAAACGCGCAAGCCACTCACGCCCAAGTATGCCCCCAATAGCGACGCGATCAAACACAACCTTGCGCGCTTTGCCCCAGGCGCCGCTACGGACGTGAAAGTGAGAGTGAATCAATCTCTTGAAAGTAATTCCGCACCATTGAGCGCACAATCCGTGAACACAAGTGCAAACAAATCTATATTTGTTGGCGCACGATCCGTGAACACTGGTGACACGCAATACGAAATGGATATTGCATGCGCCGCCTTTGGCGCCACGATTGTCTCCGCGTCCAACCAACATTACGGACCAGCCGCGCAAGTAATTTCGCCATATCCGCCGCTGAACATGTTTGATGGTCTTGAATCCGCGCGCAGTCGCGACGCGGGCCACAGTGAAAATGTTGTCATTGCGCTGGCCAAGCCCGCGCGAATTGGCCGCGTTGAAATTGCGTTCACCTATTTTGTGAATAACAATCCGCGCGAAATAACCATCGAAGGCTTGTGCAACAACAAGTGGGTTCCACTGGTCGAGCGCACAAAGGTAAAGGCATTCGCCGCCAACGCAATTCAATTTGCCATCCATCATCCAGAAGTCTGCGACCAAATTCGCGTCACCGCATTTCCAGATGGCGGCATGAATAGAGTGCGCGTGTTCGCTGCTCTATAAACACAAGCCCACACGTGCATTGTCCAATTTCATTTCTTAAGTTAGTCCTTTACGTTCGCGCATGAAATGTATGAATCCAAATAAATTCACAACATGTACGCACACGCCAAACTTTGTATACAGCGTTCTTTATGGGAGGATGAAAGTATGAGCAAATCACCAGACCAGCACCAACATTCAGATCCGCACCAACAATTCATGCGCCGCGCCATCACTTTGTCGCGCGAAAATGTTTCGCAGCGCAACGGCGGTCCATTTGGCGCTGTGATTGTGAAAGATGGCGCGATTATCGGCGAAGGGTTTAACCGCGTCACCGCCAGCAACGATCCCACCGCGCACGCGGAAGTGGTGGCTATCCGCGCTGCCTGCGCCCTCATCAACAATTTCGATTTGTCAGGCGCCGTTATTTACACAAGTTGCGAACCCTGCCCCATGTGTCTGTCCGCCATTTACTGGGCCCGCCTTGGAAAAATTTACTACGCCAACACCAAATCCGATGCCGCCAACATCCAATTTGACGACGACTTTATTTATCAAGAAATCGCAAAGTCTCCCCAAGCGCGCGCCATTCCCATGACGCAGTTGTTGCGCGACGAGGCGCAGCAGGCCTTTATGGATTGGACAAATAATTCCAAGCGAATTGGCTACTAAATTCGTTAGCAAGAATCACTGGTCGATTCAATGGCAATCGTATAGTTGTTACTTTTGTGAATTGAAATGAACGTTGATCAATGTCTTATAACAAGGTGATTCACTTAGCAATAGCGCTCTTGGCTGTTTAAACCGTAATTTGCCCTTAAAGTATTTCTCATTCAAGCCAGAAGAATCCTGCTTTGACTAGTGGTTAAGAACCGGGTTTGATTTATTTTGATAATTGTTCAACCCGCGGTACCCTAAGTACTTCGGGGTTGCCCGTGGGATTTTAAATGTTGAACCCAAAAATCGTGGATTCAGTTTTTTAAGGAGAAATCACAGTGCGCACATTCATGAAGAACACAATGTCATTCGTATCCAAAACTATCTCCATAGTTTCGTGCATGCTCGCGCTTTGCTTGACCCAGCCGTCGTCGGCGCAGTTTATGGAATTAACCCAACCAGATGTCAGTCCTGATGGAACTGCATTAATGTGTCACACACCTTTTTCGACAACTTCATCAGCCACCAGCTATCGTTGGACTGCTTCGACGGGGCTTGCTCTTATGAAAGTGGTTCCTGCGGGTACGTATTGGATAGGCCTGGATTATTCCAACTCAAATGGAACAACTGTTATTGGCGAATATTCAGATCAATCAAATCAGAATATTTTTCGTTGGACCAGTGCTGGTTGGAACGAAGCGATTGGTTTATCTGGTTATGAGAATAGTAATTTAATACAATTTAATGATTCAGTAAGTGCCGATGGAACTGTGATTGCTGGTTATAGTTTTACGGGTCAGGGGTGGGACTCGGTAGTTTCCGATTGGGAGGTTTGGCATTCGCACGCTTTTCGTTGTGTTGCAGGTACTGGAAGCGCGCTTGCAACCACTGATCTTGGAGTTCTTCCAGGAGACGTAGATTCTGATTTATATGGCGGAGCAATGAGTTCGGATGGAACTGTCATTGTTGGACGTAGCCGTGATTTTTCTAAAGACACTTGGCATATTTTCCGATGGCAGAAAAATGCGGCAAACAATGCAGGTGTGATGTCGAAGATATTAGA
>CAIWNO010000069.1 GCA_903914045.1 uncultured bacterium
GGGTGATCGGATAGGGTAAAGGGGCGGCCAAAGAGTCGCAAGGGAGTATTCGACAAAGTCATGAGAAAGGTTGCTAAACAAGTGTCGAATTTACCAGCCGTAGTTTTACGGTTAGAGGCTTGGTTTCCCCGTGTTTTACGCAATCTTCCATGGCGAAAGCAGCGCACGCCTTGGCGTGTATTTGTGAGCGAAGTCATGCTGCAACAAACGCAGGCAAGCAGGGTTGCGGAAAAATTTCCAGCATTTGTGAGACGGTTTCCAAACCCGAAGCAGCTGGCGCGCGCGGCGGAACTGGACGTTCTTGCTCTGTGGCAGGGGTTGGGCTATTACAGGCGCGCAAAAAATTTGCATGCGGCGGCAAAAATAATTACAACGCGTTGTCGTGGGCGGGTTCCGCGCACTTCGCTCGAGTTGCAATCGCTTCCAGGAATTGGTCGCTATTCGGCGGGGGCTATTGCCAGCATTGCGTTTGACAAGGCGGAGCCCATTGTCGATGGCAATGTGGCACGCGTGTTATCGCGCTTGGCGGATCGGCGTGAAAGCGCCAAAGGGAAAGTGGCTGATGAATGGTTGTGGAGCGCCGCAGAAAAATGTGTGCGCGCCGCAAAATCACCAGCGGTGTTGAACGAGGCGTTGATGGAATTGGGCGCGACCGTGTGCGTTCCAAAAAATCCGCGCTGTGCGCAGTGCCCTGTGCGCGCTTGTTGCGCCGCGTTCAAAGCCAACTCGCAGGAATTTGTTCCGTTGAAACAATCCGCAGCGCCAAAGCGCATGGTTGTGCACCATGCGTTGGTGGAGATTCGCGGCTCAAGCATGGGCATGATCACGCGGCCCGCCAAAGGATTGTGGGCGGGAATGTTGTCGCCGCCGGTTGTTGAATCTGTACAGGTGTTACGCCCGGCGAAATTGCTGGCCGAGATGCGGGAAGTAAAAAGCATTGAGCAATTCCGCGGCGAGTTCACATTTCTCACCACGCATCGCGCCATACGCTTTCGCGTGTATGTGGCAAAGTTTCATTCCCAAGCCAAATTACGCTGGATTTCATTAAAAAAACTAGATCACTACGCCGTCAGCAACGCGGTGTTGAAAATAGCCAAGACGGCGATGGAAAAATAAATGCGCGGACTCGCTAAAGTGGTGGGCGTGCACACATTTGCCACACTGTTCCAATGCGGAGTCGTCATGATGATCCTGTTGTGCGCCGCCTGCACAAAGCCAGCGCCCATTGTGCAATCCAACGAAGTTTTTCCTGGCGATCTTGCCAGCGTCAACCGTGAATTGACTTCCGCCGAGTCGCAGCGCGTGCTCAACGCAATGGCATCCACGCGCTCGCAGAAAGATATTGACAACACGCGGCCGTTGCAGACATCAAGCGTGGGGCGTTGGTCGGATGTCTATCAAGCCGCGGTGATTGGATCTAGAAAAGTTGAAATGGCCGTGGTTGCGCAGTTTGTGCAACCAGACGGATTGCGTTTCACCATTCTGACATTGAACAATGACCAAGGCGAACTTGTGGTTAAGGGGGACTCTACGCAAGGCGTGCTAAGTGTCAGCGCCACATTGGGATTGTTTGGCGAGCGGACCAAGGACGCGGATGCGCTTGTGAATTCTTTTAATTCGCAACTA
>CAIWNO010000070.1 GCA_903914045.1 uncultured bacterium
CGCCGAAGTTTTTATCAACGCGTATAAAGATCAACCATTTGCGGGCAAAGTGGAGGAAGTGGCCCTGGCGCGCACGCTTGAGAAAGATGGAACAAGCACGTTCAAAGTGCTGGTTTCGCTTGATTTAAAGGGCAAAGTGATACCCAGTGGGTTGACAGGCAATGTGGATTTAAATGTGGCAAGCACCAACGGAATTGTGGTTCCAAGTCAGGCCATTGTTGATCGCAAGGTGGAGGAGTTGCCCAAGGCGGTGGCGGCCGATTCATTGGTGCAGAAAACCAAATTGACAACGCCCATTGTGTTGGTGGTGAAAGATGGAATTGTGTCACTGCGACCAGTGGTCAGTGGCGTCAGCAACATGTCAGACACTATTGTTGTGCAAGGTTTGAAAGAAGGCGAGACCGTGGTCACGGGTCCGTATCGCTCGCTTGAGTCTTTGAAAGAGGGCGACCGCGTGAAGGAAGAAGAAATGAAAGATGGATTCCGCATGAACGGCGGTGGCGGTGGTGGCGGTGGTGGTGGCGGTGGTGGCGGTGGTGGTGGTCGACGTGGCGGCGGCGGAATGCGCATTGGATAATCGCATGAGCCAACCACTCATTGAGATTCGGGGACTGACAAAGATCTACCGAGTTGGCATTGAGACCATCCATGCGTTGCGCGGGGTGGATTTTGATTTACACCAAGGTGAAATGGTGGCCATCATGGGCGCATCTGGAAGTGGCAAGAGCACGCTTATGAACACGCTTGGATGCCTGGATCAACCAACCGCGGGAACGTACAAACTGGGCGGGCGTTTGGTGAGCGAACTTGATTCCAACGAATTGGCCGCCGTACGAAACAAGGAAATTGGCTTTGTTTTTCAGAGTTTTGAGTTGTTGCCACGTTTGTCGGCGCTGGAAAATGTGGAGTTGCCGTTGCTGTATTCGCAAGGTCAAGGTTGGGGTTGGCGCAAGCGCCGCCGTCAAATTGCCAAGGATGTTTTGGATCGCGTGGGCTTGGCGGATCGCATGGATCACAGACCAAGTCAATTGTCTGGTGGGCAGAAGCAACGCGTTGCCATTGCGCGCGCCATTTTAACCGAGCCCAAAATCCTAATGGCCGATGAGCCAACTGGAAATTTGGATTCCGTCACCACGGGTGAAATTTTGGAGCTGTTTGAAAAGATTCACAGCGATGGACAAACCGTGGTGATGGTGACGCATGAAAATGATGTAGCCGCACATTGCCAACGCGTGCTGCGGTTACGAGACGGATTGATCTTGAGCGATCTTGTGGTTGAGGAAGATGAAGCAGTGGGACCAATTGCCAAGGCGCGCCGGAGTATGACCGCATGTTAAGTCCACTGTTTTATTTTGAGAGCATTCTGTTGGCGTTCCGCCAAATTTGGGCCAACAAGTTGCGCAGTGCGTTGACAGCGCTGGGAATTATTGTGGGCGTGGCCAGCACCACCGGAGTCATTGCGGCGTTGACGGGTTTGAAGACGCAGGTGTTGAAGGAGTTTGAAACCTTTGGCGCGGCGCGTTTATATGTGTGGCCAAGCCGGCCAGACAACGCGCCGCGCAATCGATTTCCCTGGGAAAAGGTGCGTTTGCGCTCCAGTGAGGCCAAAGCCATTGAGGAGCAATGCCGCAGCGTGAAATGCGTCACGCCCATTAGCTCGACCAGTTTAAGCGTGCAAAGCACCAACGAAACTCTTGACGGCGTCAGCGTGACGGGCATGTGGCCGGCGTGGCACAAAACTGAAAATAGACAAGTGATCATGGGTCGGCCATTCAGCAACGCCGACATAGACAACGCGCGCCAAGTGTGCATGGTGAATGACTTGGCTATTCGTGATTTGAAATTAAAAAATGATCCTGTAGGCGAACACTTGGTGATTGGTGGACGGCGATTTTTAATTGTGGGCGTGGTGGAGACCATTACCGAACGCATGACGGGGTTCAACACCATCAGCGCGGAATTGTTCATACCGTTTCCGGTTTTGGAAAAGTTTCAAGAGCGCGACTACTTTATGCAAATTGTGGCCATGGCCAACAGCCCCGATGAGGCCGACGACGCCAAAGTGGAAATCACGCGCGTCATGAGAAAGATCCGTGGTCTTGGACCAGATGATCCAGAAACTTTTCGTGTGCAGGCGATTGATCAGTTCATCAATCAGTTTAAAAGTATCGCCAGCGGAATTACGGCGGCAGCCGCTGGAATTGTGGCGATTAGTTTGTTGGTGGGCGGCATTGGAATTATGAACATTATGTTGGTCAGCGTGAGCGAGCGCACGCGCGAGATTGGTTTGCGCAAAGCTGTGGGCGCCACGCCAGCCGCTATTTTGCTGCAATTCCTGCTGGAAGCCGTCACGTTGTGTTTGGTGGGCGGTTTAGTGGGCGTGATGATTGGCCAAGGATTTGCCATACTTGTTCGCATGATTCCTGGCGCACGACTTGAGCAAGCCACTGTTCCCACATGGGCCATTGCCTTGGCGTTTGTATTTAGCGCGGTGGTGGGAGTTGTGTTTGGAATGTTCCCCGCAATCAAGGCGTCACGACTGGATCCAATTGAGGCGCTGCGACATGATTGATGCAACGCGCGCGGTTGTTGGCGTAAAGAATTTTCGTGGCATGAAGAATGCGCCGCGCGGCGAGTGCAAGAGTGTGAAGCACGTAGATGGTGTCGTTGCTGTGTCCAGTGGCGGCCAGAGCGCGCTGAAGCAATGTGGCCGTGGCGGTATTGTGTTCATGTTCGCCATGTCAGCGCTGCTAGGCGGCTGTCAAAATGAATTGTTTCACGATGCGGAAACTCCATACACCGCGCCGTCCAAGCGGGTGCATGAAATTGGAACTTTCAATCCCGTGAAAGAATCTTCTGAAGCGCCAGAGACTATTCAACAAGTTGAGAAAAATTTGGCGGCCGACAAGTTGCCCAAGCAAGAAGTGAATCCAACACGCAAGTTGTCGTTGGCGGAGTGTCGATCCGCCGCGTTGGAGCGCAATTTGGATTTGAAGGTGCAGTTGTATGAACCGGGGATCGCGCGCGCGCGTGTGGGCCAAGAAGAAGCCAAATTTGAAGCCGCCGTGACGGCGAATTACCAGAAGCAATCCAACAATTTAGTTGGAAATGATCCTACATCTGGCTTGTTGGCGACGGATCAACTGACAACTGGTTTGATGATGCCATTGGCGACGGGTGGAACATTCACGCCGCAAATATTGACAACGGAAAATGATCCAACCGTGGCCGCCGCAACCGGCACTGACAACTGGCAAAGTGGCCTGGCGTTCTCCATTAGCCAACCTCTATTGCAGGGCGCCGGAATTGAAACCAATACCGCCAGCATTCGCGTGGCAAAGTTGAACAGTCAAATTGCCGATGCGCGCACAAAGTTGGAATCCATTCGCTTGCTTGCCAATGTGGATAGGTCCTATTGGAATGTGTACGCCGCCGCGCGCGAGTTGGATGTGCGCCAGCAGCAATACCAACTTGCGTTGGCGCAACTTGAGCGCGCGCGTAGACGTGTGAGCGCTGGCGACGCCGCGCAGATTGAAGTGATCCGCGCTGAAAGTGGTTTGGGTAGCACGATCGAAAATATTATTGTGTCGGACAATCGCCTGCGATTGCGTCAGCGCGATCTGAAGCGCTTAATCAACGATCCGGAATTGAACATGGACTCGCCGACCTATGTGATTACAACAACGGATCCAAGGCCGCTGGGTTTGAAATTTGATCCAGAGAAACTGGCGCAACAAGCGGTGGAAAACCGCATGGAAATGCTGGAATTGGAACTACAACTGGCTATTGACGCAACCAACGTGGACTTGGCGCGCAACGCCGCATTGCCGTTGTTCACGGTGGATTATCAATACAACGTGCAAGGTACTTCTGATGATTTTTCAAAGAGTTGGAATTTGGGTAAGGACGACGGTTACACCTTTAGCGCCAACGCAAAAATTCCATTGGGCAATGAAGCCGCCAAAAATAAAATTCAACAAGCGGTGTTGAACCGCTTGCAGCGCATGGCCACGCGTGATTTGCGCAGGCAAACAATTCGCCAAGAATTATTCAATGCCATGGATAATTTGCAGAACTCGTGGCGGCGTATTCTTGCTGCGCGTTTGGAAACCGCGCTTGCGGGCAGAACCTATGAGGGCGAGAAGCGCCAGTTTGATTTGGGCATTCGCACCAGCACGGATGTGCTTGACGCCGCCAGCCGTTTGGGAGACGCGCAAAGTAAAGAGGTGACGGCGCTTGCGGGTTGGCAGATTTCACTTGTTGATTTGGC
>CAIWNO010000071.1 GCA_903914045.1 uncultured bacterium
CAAGCACTTTTGGGCGGCATTGTGCACGCTGGAATCAATTCATTTCACCAAGATCAATGTTTACGGTTTGTCAGATTTGTATTGCGCTGCAATCCATTGAGCAGCTGAGTTCACATCTGCGTCTTGGTTGGGCATCCAATCGTCGCGATGCGTTCCAGTGGGCTGATCAGGAAGAACTCCTACGCCTTCGATGGTGGAGCCGTCGGGCAATGTGAAATTGGCGAATGCGAAGAGAAGCGCATCACCCGAAGCGAGCGATTTCATTTGTGCGGGCAGCGCCGCGCCAGCGCTTGTGCGGCCGAATACTCGCGCGCGACCAAGTTTCTGCAAACCGCCCGCGAAGATTTCGCTGGTGCTCGCTGAAAGGGGATCCATCACAATCGCAACCGGACCCGCGAATGGTTCCACGCGCTCGCCTTGCGGCGTGCTGCGTCTTGGATTCACTTTGAACTCAAGCGTTGTGTCTCGCGTGCGCATGGTGCCCAAACTTTTAGGTTCATCCATGACATGACCCGCAACGCCCATGGCCATGCCACCCGCGCCACCAGGGTTCCCGCGCAAATCAATAATCATTCCGTCGGCGTTGAGATTGCGTTGAAATGCCTCGTCTACTTTTTGCGCGATCGCGGGCATCCAAATGTTGAAGCCGATCACCACAATGTTGAAGTCATCGGGTAATCCAAGAGCCAGTAATTCTTTCTTGCTCAACACTCGTTCATCGCAGCGCACTTGAAATGGTGGCAAAAGACCTAGTTTCGTGCTTATTCCTTCGCTACGAGCCCGTGTCAATTCGGTCGTATGCAACTCGCCTGGCTTGCTCTGAAAGATCCATGTTTCTTGACTCTCTATTTCGCCGGCGTCGACGCTCTGCAAAATAAGTTCTTGAACATACTTAGCCGTTCCATCGGTGACATCCGATTGTTCCGTGCCCATATCCACTCCGTCAACGGACTTCACGATCCAACCCATTTGCACACCAGCTTTGTCGGCGGGGGAGTTAGTTCGCACTCCTGTGACAGTTGGCATTTTTTCAATGAACCTTAGAGTAAGACCAAACGAAGCCTCGGCCTCCGCGGCGCGTTTGGATTTTGTTTCTGGTTTTGTGGCGGCTGATTTTTCTGGCGGCATTTCTTTTTCACTAGCGACGTTCCCAAATTTTTCCAGCGCGGAAGCGGCAGTCGGCACATTTGTAACTAAATCACTTGACGTAGATGTATCCGCGTGCTTGGGAGAATCCTCTTTGGCCAACGCGGCCGCGCTTTCAGCGGGAATAATTCCAAAGTGGCTGCGCTTGAGTCGCGACAACATGTCTTGAAGAATCGCGCGTAACTCCTCGCGACTGGTTGCGTTCATTGCCTTGGGTCGCAATTCCACTTTCACCGCTACCCAATCCACTCCACCATGGTCGAGTTCCACATCGGATTGCTCAACGGTGTTCCAGGTTTCATCAAAAGTGGCCAACGCAATTTCTTGGGTAATGGGGGTCTTGGGCTGCCAATGGTCAGCATTTGGCGTGGTGGCAGCCGTCTTTGGAGCACTGCAGCCACAAAATGCGCCAACGCACATTGCGCAAAAAAGAA
>CAIWNO010000072.1 GCA_903914045.1 uncultured bacterium
TATAGACGAAATAGAATACACCCATGAAACAATCGCTTGGCAAACTAGAAATCCAATTGTTGGCCTATACGCAAATGCGCCAGCAAAGCACGGTGCGCGCTGGCGAATTGGTGAAGGTGCTTGGCTTGAAACCCGAGCAAGAGCGCCAACTGTTTCAACGACTAGCACGCGGCCGGCTGATTGCGCGAGTTCGTCCAGGGCTTTATCTGGTTCCACCTCGGTTGCCTGTTGGTGGAGCATGGAGCCCGGATGAAATCACCGCCATTGACACGTTGTTGCAAGATCAAAACGGAAAATATCAAATTTGCGGACCCAATACTTTCAATCGCTACAACTTTGATACGCAAATTCCCACTCGCTTATACGCCTACAACAATCGTATTTCTGGCGAGCGAACTATTGGTGCGGTGCAACTCACGCTGATCAAAGTGACTGACAAGCGCTTGGGTGGAATTGAAACTGTGAAAACGCCGCAGGGCACGCGCGCCGTGTACTCGTCTAGAGCGCGTGCATTGGTGGATGCCATAGACGATTGGGCGCGCTTTGACACACTGCCGCGTGCGTACGGCTGGATCCGGATTGAAATTACGCGCAAGCGTGTTCTACCAGCTGATATTGTTGGTGCCGCCCTGCGCTATGCCAATGTGGGCACTGCCAGACGACTTGGCGTTTTGCTGGAGCAAATCTCCGCGGCGCCGAAATTATTGCGACAACTCGAACAGTCGCTGCCGCCATCGACAAGTTTAATTCCATGGATACCCACACTGCCAAAACGCGGCACGGTGAATCGCCGTTGGGGTGTGGTTGTAAATGCAAATGCGTAATGGTGCCCTATGCAAAGGGATCACAGCGGCGCGCAAAATGTGTTGAATGTCGGGCAAATTGCTTGGTACACACAAGATCGCACGCTCTTTCAAGAAGCCATTGGATTTACCGCAACTCAGACTGGATTTCTGCCGCGCCTGATTGAAAAAGATTATTTCTGCAGTGTGCTACTGCACATATTGTCCACCAACGCAAATGAATTGGTCTTTAAAGGTGGAACTTGTCTTTGCAAAGTGCACGCCGGTTTTTGCAGACTGAGTGAAGACCTTGACTTTTGTATCTCAACACCCACAGATTCCAGTCGCACTGCTAGACGCAATTCCATGTCGCCGTTGAAGATGCTTCTTGAGCGCGTCGTGAGTCAAGTTCCAGGCTTTCAAGTTGTCGAGGCACTGGAAGGCTTTAATCATTCAACGCACTATCAAGCTTTGTTGCAATACACATCGCACATCAGTTCTCAACCTGAAACAATTCGCATTGAAATAAGTTTGCGCGAGCCAATTATAAATCAGGCTTATGTGGGCAACGCCAGGACAGTGTTGCTAAACCCTTTGCGCGGCTCTGAACTTGTTGCGCCATTTGCCGTGCGCTGCCTTTCGTGGAAAGAGACCATGGCCGAGAAATTTCGCGCGGCGCTTTGTCGAAAAGATGTTGCCATACGGGACTTCTTTGATGTGGACTTTGCCGTGCTTCAAGCAGGACTACACATTGACGATCTAGAATTTATTCAAGTCATCATTTGCAAACTACAAGTTCATGGAACTGGCGCGGTTGACATGTCAACAAATCGACTGAACGAACTGACGCGTCAACTGAACACGCAACTGCGCCCCGTACTGCGCAACAGCGACTATGAACATTTTGATCTTGAGCGCGCAATTCAAATTGACCGCACGATGGCTGAGCGATGTTCTCGCGATATGTAAAACAAAGCCACGGGCGCTCAGACAAGTCGCAATGCTGCGCGATCCATTTCAGATTGTTGCTCCTGCAACTCAAAGAATTCATTCAGCTTGTCTTGCAGCA
>CAIWNO010000073.1 GCA_903914045.1 uncultured bacterium
CAACATGGTGTTCATTCACATTGATCCCGCACTGGCAACCGCCGCTCAATTTGCCGTGGCCCTGGAGCAACGCGGGGTTCGCACTCTGCCGCTTGATCCCACCCGCCTTCGCGCCGTCACGCACCTTGATGTCACGCCCGCGCACATTGCCCACGCCATTGAGCAGTTTGGGCAAGTGGCCGCAAATTTTGCCGTAAATTCGGCACTTAAAAAATAGCGTCCTCAAGCCCTCAAGCCCTCAAGTCCTCAAGCCCTCAAGCCCTCAAACCCTTAAGCCCTTAAGCCCTATTTGCTGGCATAATTGCTTCAAGGGCAAGCAGTTATCGGCAAAAATAACAGGTTAATTCTAAAATATAATTTGTAATTATCGATCCTTGGGGTAACTTCACAGAGTCCAACATTTTGTTCCCCGAGGCTCTCAATATGAAAATCACCACCATCTGCGCAACCGTGATGTCTGCAACTGTATGTGCGCTCACTTCTAGCACGCTTGCTGGCGGCGGCGCTTTAGCTTGGGGTTACAACGGCTACAGTCAGACCAATGTTCCAAATACTGCTTACTCCAACGTGACCGCTATCACCGGCGGTTACCGGCACACCATTGCTATTAAAAACAGTGGCGTGCTTGCTTGGGGTGACAACTCCTACAATCAGACCAGCGTTCCAAATGCCGTCAGCTCCGGCGTTACCAATATCGCGGCCGGCATGTACCACTCTCTCGCTCTTACAGGTGGTTCACTTGTTGCTTGGGGTTACAACAACAATGGTCAATGCACCTTTCCTACTTCAACTCCAAACTCAAGTATTAGTGCTATAGCGGCGGGCTCTTTCCACAGCCTAATTGTTAGAAATGGTACTGTTTTTGCTTGGGGATGGAACGACTACGGTCAATGCAACCTTTCAGGAACTAATACGGGATCTGGAGTTACTAGCATCGCCGGCGGTTACGCCCACAGCGCCGCGCTTAAAGCTGGCAAGGTTCTTGCTTGGGGTTACAACGGCAACGATCAATGCACCATTCCAACTCAGGCCACTACCGGCGTAACCGCTATCGCCTGCGGTAGTCTGCACACCATCGCTTTGAAAGGTGGCGAGGTTCTGGCTTGTGGGAACAACGCCCAAGGTCAATGCCTTGGAACCGACGCCACTGGAGCAGCAATCACTACAGCTGCAACTGGCACTGCTGTCAAAATCAATGGCGTTACGCTCACTGGCGTTACCGCCATCGCGGGCGGTAACAGTCACACAGTGGCTCTAAAAAATGGTGCCGTTTTTGCTTGGGGTAACAACTACGACGGTCAATGCACTACGCCTACCTCTGCCACAAGCGGCGTTACCGCCATCGGTGCTGGTGAATACCACACTGTGGCCGTTGGGGTTGCAATCGTTGATCCCTGCGACGTCGATGGCAACGGAACACCCAACGCCAACGAACCTGGCGCGGCCACATCAACGTGGCTCTTTCCCAACATCACCAGCACGTTTGAAATTCCAACCAACTGGAGCGCTGGTATTCCTGGCTATAACACGGCTGCCAAAATTACTGGCAATCCACAAATCACATTCGGTTGCGACAACTCAGTGAAGACCTTGGAGCTCAGCACAAACTCCACCGATTCGTCTCCAGGCATGTCGCTCAATTTAAATAGCCACACCCTCACGGTCTTCGGCGGTCAAATGCAATTCAATCCAGGTGCGGGTTCGTATGTGCCCTACAGCGTCAACATCAATGGCGGTTTTATTTATACCTCCCCGACCGGCGGCTTTCCGCTGCGCTTTGAATCCGATCACGCCACATGGAATATCAACGGCACACAACTTTATTCACCCTCAACAGAACTTGCCACCATTGCATCAAGTCAAATCGACGTCAAGCTGAATAACTCAACCCTAAACACAGCAGCCATCACCCGCGGTGATCTCACCGATGGCTCACGTCACATTGAACTGCTCAATAGTTCCATTCAGGACTTCTATAGTGGTCTCACTTTTGGGGACGGCATTTCGTTATCACTTGGCAGCTTTATGGATGGCGGGATTGACTATGCGCAAAGCTCGATCGTTTCGTATGGTGTCAGCGGCGCTGTATTCCAACCTGGTTCATTCCTTGATGCCCGGGGAAATCTTTCCTTCGTAGGCTCCGCTTCTTTCGGCGGCCAACTCGATCTTCATACATTTCCCAGCACATCTCATGGCCGATCCAAAATCATAGTGCAAGGCCAGTCGTTTAACTACGGCGCCGGTTCCAGCGCTAGCGCCTTCGCCGTTATGAATGTCTATGGCAGCAATTTCGACCAACCAACATGCTCTCCTCCACAATGCGCCGACGAAGGGCTGATCACTCTGCAACTGAATTACAACGGCCTTGCCAGCATTGGCGGTCCGCTCTTCATCCATAACACAGATGGTTCCATTCCCGCCGAAGGCAACCTGTACACGTTGATTAGTTTGGATCCAACTTATCCAGGCGGCGCCTTCGATCCCAACAACAACAAGTTCTCAACCGTTCGTTGGGTTGGTCAACCCCTGCAAAATGGACTTACCTTTGAGCAAGTTCTTTCGTCGGACAAGTTGCAATTGCAATGCGTGCGCGCGCCAAATGTGGAGCCCGCCCCAACCACCACCACTAATCTTGCCAACGTTCCATTTGCATCCGCCAGTGGCGACTTCACCAATGACGGCCGCGACGACGTGGTGAACCTAATTCTTGGCTCAAGCAATTCCGTGCAAATTATGAAGGACATGGGCGACGGAACATTCACGCAACTGCGCACCTTTACTCTACCTGCGGGCGACACACCAAACGCCATTGCCGTTGGCAATGCCACTGGCGACGCAGCGCTAGAAATTGCCGTTACATCCGTTCAAAACGGTGTTGGATTTGTCGGGCTGTACAGCGCCACAGGCACGCAAATTTGGAAGAATCAACTTGGTTACCACGAACTTCCAACCTGCGTATGCATTTTAAATCCTTACACCATAAACGGCACGTCTATGCAGGGCCAAGTGGTTTTGGGTACAGACAATAGTGGTGGAAATGGCACTACTCCTTCCGCGTTTGTGATCTCCGGTGGTCTTAAGAATGTTTCGGGTAATGGTACCTCATCTCAAAATACACCACTCATTGGCGTACCTCGCACTGTGAGCGGCGCTGATATTGATCCAGATGATGCGCCCGATGTGACGACTTCTGGAAACGCTCCCGCGGCCTTCACTGGTTCATCACTCGGATTCATTCAACAAGTGAAATACCAAGCCAATGGTCCACAAGTGGGTACGCCGCTTATGTTGAGTTATGTTCCAGTGTCCATCGCAATCGCAGACATTGATGGCGACGGCGTGAAAGATATTTGCGCCGCTTGCAATTCCATTCCATCTGAAATTCCCGCTTCCACCCGACCCGTCGCCTGTTTCTCTCGCGGCTCCATCTCTCCCGCTAGCGGCGTGTTCACCATGTCGCCACCAACAGGAATTTCCGTGGGCCAACCCGTGCAAGGCAAGGCCGTGGCATTGGTGCAACGCAACGGCGGATTCAGTTTGGCCGTGGCTTCCACATCCACAGATGGCTTGAACGATTCCGTCGATGTGATTGAACTCAACACCTTCGCCAACGGCAGTCTTTCTATTGGCAATCAAACACAAATCTCAACCGGCGGCAACGTGATTGGGTTGCACACGTTGCTGGATCAAGGAACGCAAAAGTTCGCCGCCATTCGCAGTGTGACTGGTTTCACATCAAGCGCTGTGATTGAATCCACCGGCTATGTCGAGCTTATATACGGAGACTTTGATGGCAGCGGAATAGTTGACAGTGGCGACGTTGGATACATGTTGCTCTCGTATGGTGAAGCGGGCATAACCGATCTTGATGGTTCGGGTACGACCGATTCTGGTGATGTAGGATTACTGTTCCTGCTCTTCAACTAATTTTCCAGAATCCTATGCGTGTGGTGGCTCGCTCAGCGGCTACATTTACATTCATGTTGACCGATCCACGCATTCGTCGTCTGGCTGATCTTCTCATCCACCACTCCGTCAAACTTGCCGCGGGTGAACATGTTCTCATAGAAACATTTGATTGCCCCGACGACATCGCAATCGCCTTGTGCGAAGCGGCTAAAGTTGCCAAGGGTCACGCGCATGTGTCCGTGCGCCGCAATCAAATCATGCGCGAGTTGAACCAAGGCGCGCCCGACGCGTTGCGCGTGTGGGGCGAGTACGACCTTGAACGCATGAAGAAAATGCAGTGTTACATTGGCGTGCGCGGCGCGGACAACGCCAGTGAAATGCGCGGCATTGGCGACGATCAAATGAAATCTCTGGGACGTCTGTACGCCAAGCCCGTGCACTTTGAGCAACGCGTCAACCACACGCGTTGGTGCGTTCTGCGCTGGCCCACTGCAAGCATGGCGCAACTTGCGCAAAGCAGCACGCAGGACTTTGAGGACTTTTATTTCCGCGTGTGCACGCTGGATTACGCCGCCATGGACCGCGCCGCCAAACCTTTGGTGGAGCGCATGCAACGCACCGACAAGGTTCACATCAAGGGCCCAGGCGCCACGGATTTGCGTTTCAGTATCAAGGGAATTGGCGTTGTCCCCTGCTGCGGCGACCGCAACATTCCAGATGGCGAAGTCTTCACCGCGCCCGTGCGCGACAGCATTGAGGGCGTGCTGCAATACAACACGCCAACGCTTCACAACGGAAATAGTTTTGAAAGCATTCGCCTTGAATTTTCCAAGGGCAAGATCATCAAGACCGACTGCGCCGCTGGCGACAAAGCGTTGCTTGAAAGCATCTTCAACACCGACGAAGGCGCGCGCTATGTTGGCGAATTCGCCATTGGTTTCAACCCGCACATTCTGGAGCCCATGAAAGACATTCTCTTTGACGAGAAAATCGCCGGCAGCTTCCACTTCACGCCCGGTCGTTGCTACGAGGAAACCAACAACGGCAATAAAAGCGACATTCACTGGGATTTAGTATGCATTCAGCGGCCTGACTATGGTGGCGGAACAATTTCGTTCGATGGCGAAGTGATCCGCAAGGATGGAATTTTTGTGGCGAAAGAGCTTGAAGGCCTCAATCCAAATCGGCTCGCATAAAGATCGGCGCAGTTGTTGGCGCGACAACAATTTCTAGAACGACATCACGAAGTCCAATACAAATTTAAACACCGCGCTTTGGCGCGGTGTTTAAAATCTTTCTTCAGCAAGCCTTCGCCTCACTACTTCGGCGCGGCCGGCTGCGTCTTTGGAACTTTCTTTGGCGGATCTGGTTTTGTGCCCTGCTCAATTGTTTGCTCAATGCTCTCGTTGTAGTCCGCTACTTTTTGTTTCAACGCCTCTGCTTGGTCCATGGACTTTCCGTACATGCTCTCACGATTTCCAGATGACTTTGGAACAACGATCGGTTTGGAATCTGGCGTTCTTCCACAGGCCGCCAAAAGAATCGACGCAATACAACATGCTTTGAATAGTGGAGGCGTTACAACAACGCCATCCAACACACGTGCTGTGTTCAAAGGCCAACAAAAAGACATTCGCTTATCCACCGCCATTTGGTGGCGGCGCAGATCCGCCCGCAGGTGTGGCAGTTGGCGGCATGGTTGGCATTGGTGTCTTTGGCGCAGGCGGCGCCATATCAGCATCAACCAATTCAACATCAAATACCAGCGTGGCTTTTGGCGGAATCACTGGCGGACGACCTTGCTCGCCGTACGCCAAACTCCACGGAATAATCAACTTTCGCTTCTCGCCAATTTTCATTGGCTGCACGCCTTGAGTCCAACCTTTAATCACGCGGTCCAAGCGAAATTCAATTGGCTTTCCGCGCTCAATGCTGCTGTCAAATTTCTTGCCGTCCACCAAGTAGCCGCTGTAATTCACCTTCACCATTGAATCAGTTCCCTTTGGTGTTGCGCCCGTTCCTTCCTGAAGCACAATCCATTGCACGCCGCCAAATTCACCTTGCATCGGCGCGTCCGTGGCGTCGCCAGGCAATTGCGCCGCAACTTGGTCGGACACAATTGTTCCATCAACCGCGTTCACACTTACAAGATGGCTCTTGCCACCGGCGAACACGGACACTTTCCAGGTTGGTGGATCGGCCAGCAAATCGCTGTCCACATTGCCAACCTTGCCCGGCACCTTTGCCGATGCCGCAACAACCGCCGCAAGCGCATCCAACTTTGGAATGCGCATTTCACCGGTCTTGGCGTCAATCAACACGCGCACTGGCAATCCATTTTGAAAGCAAAGAATTTCATAATCAACTTTGTCCTTGCCCTTCACAATGCGCAGCGACATGACCTTGCCACCTGTGGCGTCAACCGCGGCCTTCATGGCGGCGGCGGCGTCCAATTTAAAAGTTCCAAGCTCCACTTCAAGCGTCTTTGGATCTGGTGGAAGTTGGGAATAATCCACATCTCCCGCTGGCGCCACTGTTCCACCTTGATCATTGGCAAGCGACACAAATGAGCACGCGCAAAGTGCCGCGAACATTCCAACCAAACGCTTTGAAAGAACCTGCATGTGAATCTCCTGTTAAGTGGACAAATAAAGCGGACAAATGCCGCACAAGAATGCTAATCAAAGATAGACACTTCTGCCCATGCACGTTGCGCTTATAAAATTTTTCGATACGGTCTAGCCCCCCTGTTAACCGCTTTTTGTACGCACTATGAAACGATATCTGTGCGCTCAGGCACGTCATTCTGGCGCCCTGTTTGCCACTTATTTACTGTTCGTGTGCGCCTAAGACAGCGTGCCCTGTTCAATCGCTTTCACTTTATTTAATCGGCGCATGTGTCGCGGCTCGCCGCTGAAATTGGCCGCTAAATATCCGCGCACCATGTCCTCGGCCAGCGCCGCGCCCACAATGCGTCCGCCCAGCACCAGCACATTCATGGCGTCGTGTTCCACGCCTTGATGCGCGGAATAATAATCCTCGCAGTTGCCCGCGCGAATGCCCTTGATCTTGTTGGCGGCCACGCTAGCCCCAATGCCAGAGCCGCACAATAAAATTCCGCGGTCAGCCTTGCCCGCCAAAATCACTTTGCTCAACGCAACAGCAAAGTCTGGGTAATCATCTTCGCCGTCGTACACATGCGCGCCAACATCCGTCACTGTGTGTCCAAGCGAAGCCACCAA
>CAIWNO010000074.1 GCA_903914045.1 uncultured bacterium
GGTCTCCCAATTTCACACGACACACAATTCGCCTGGCGATGGCGCCAGAAATTTGTCGGATTCCATAGTTGCGGCCATCATCTAATTGAAGCGTCAGTAAAACATTTTCGTTCACGCGAGCTCCAGCTGACGCGCGCGCATCAAGATAGCGACCAGGCTGATGGCGAAGTCCAATGACGGTGGCATTTTGAGCCGCTCGATTGATGTGCACATTCAGCACGCTTAGAAAAATTCGAATAACAAGGGCGGGACCATTGGTCGCTTCATGATGCGCCACTCGAACTATGGCGCTGACGGTTCCGTCGGCGGGGCTTATGAAATCAGCAGGATTGCTTGACGTGGGTCTACGTGGCGGATCTCGAAAAAACGCCGCAAAACACAGCCAAAGCACCAGAAGGAACCCGGCGGGAATCCACCACACCGGCTCGCCTTTGTCAGCCAGCCAAACACACGCGCCAATAATTGGAAACACCACGACAGCCGTGGGCAGCCACTGGTTCATTCCATATTTGGTCAGCATTGTTGTGCGGTCCGATTATTCAGTGGCTTTGCCAACAAAGAATCCAATGCCACCACACACGGCGATTGCTCCCGCAAATCCGCCGGTCCATGTCATCCAGTCTTGGGCAAACATCACGGCAAGTTCAGGTGTGCCACCAAGCGTCTTGACAACCAACATGGCCGCAGTCGCGGTAAGGCCAACAATGCAAGGAACAAGCAAGCCCACAGTTAAGCCACTCCATGATCCGCTATAGATTTCGCTTGCAGCAACTGCTGTGCCCGCAAATGTTGGAACCATGGTTGGGACAGATCCCGAACTGACAACTGCCGCCTCGTTGATTCCACTTTCAGAAGTTGCCCCACCAAAAATTCCGCTTGCGTTCTTGGGCGCATCATCTTCATCACCTTGAAAGGCTTCGTCCATAAGCGCCGCGCCCATTTGGCTGTCTTCGCTTTCCTGAGTCAAGTCCATCAGACCGCTTCCAGAACCAGGTTGATCTAAAGTGATCTGGTCGGCTTCCAAACCAGCGGAACCACCTGCTGAACCACCAGCGTGACTCCCTGCGTGGCTGTCAAAATCTCCCGCGTTGCTGTCTTGCAGATTTGGCGAAAGGTTATCAAGCTGACTGTCATCGGCGCTATTTGAGGGGCTTGAAATCACGCCCGAAAGACTGTCCTCAAGGGTGAAAGATGCAGTTTCAACCTCCTCAATTGGTGGTGACTTGATTTTGGGCGTCGCCACAGATGGCGCCGTTGTGGGAAGCGAGTCCGACATGTCAAGTTCAATGGTCATGCCTTCATCTTCAAGCGATGGGATTGGCGAATTTGAAATAGACGAAAGACCCGCTGACTGCGCAGGGGCGGCGCTTGCATTGGAGGAATCCAAATCCATTTCCAAAGACAAGTCATCGGCGTTGTGGACATTTTTATTTTGCTCAACAGAAATGTTCGCGTCGCCTACGCTGCCTATCTCCATATCAAGCTCAAAAGCATCTTCAATGGCTGCGGGAGCGGACATTCCCACTGGGCTATCGGATTTTGGATTGACGGAAGTGGTAGACGCACTGAAGTCGGAAAGATCAAGTTCAAAACTTCCTTTGCTATCGTTCAAATCAATTATGCCAGAGCCTAATTTGAGATCCAAATCATCCCCATCGGTATCGGGCATCTGAGTATGGACATCTTCAACCTTGAACATCAAGTTTCCTTGATCGCGAAATTCACGGAGCTTTCCGCTTTTCAGCAGATCCATAACTTCGTCATTCGACTTGCCAAGTTTGGCGCACGCTTCTTCAACTGTGTAGAAAATTTTTGCCATGACAATGTGTGGGGGTCTAAAAGCCTTGGGGTGATCGGATAGGGTAAAGGGGCGGCCAAAGAGTCGCAAGGGAGTATTCGACAAAGTCATGAGAAAGGTTGCCTTAGAAGTGTCAAATGTGTCAGCCGTCGTTTTACGGTTAGAGGCTTGGTTTCCCAGTGTTTTACGCAATCTTCCATGGCGAAAACGGCGCACGCCCTGGCGCGTTTTTGTGAGCGAAGTCATGTTGCAACAAACGCAGGCAAGCAGGGTTGCGGAAAAATTTCCAGCATTTGTGAGGCGATTTCCAAACCCGAAGCTGCTGGCGCGCGCGTCGGAGCTGGACGTTCTTGCTCTGTGGCAGGGGTTGGGCTATTACCGTCGCGCAAAAAATTTGCATGCGGCGGCAAAAATAATTACAACGCGTTGTCGTGGGCGGGTTCCGCGCACGTCGCTCGAGTTGCAATCGCTTCCAGGAATTGGCCGCTATTCGGCGGGGGCCATTGCCAGCATTGCGTTTAA
>CAIWNO010000075.1 GCA_903914045.1 uncultured bacterium
GCGTGCGCCAGCGATGACGCCGCAAGAATGCGAATGCCCGCCACCGCGGACGCCTCCGCCGCATTTTCCGTGGGCAGTAGCACCGCGTCAAAGCCAAGTTCTTTGGCCAAGATGGCCATGCAAATTGCGCCGCGAATGGGGCGAATGCGTCCATCAAGCGCCAACTCGCCAGCCGCCAACAGGCGACCAAATCCGCTTGCATGCGCTGAAGTATTTACCACGGCACTTATGCCTCCACTCGCGTCGCCACATGCGCCTCTACTTGCGCCGTCATTTACAAATCTATTCACGCCATCACTCACGCCGCCATTCATCTCACCATTCATGCCGCCATTCATGCCAGCAAGCGCAAACCCACGCGCGCCCTTCTTATGTTTCAGCGCACCCGACGCAATCAACACCGACAACGCCATTGGCACATCAAAGGCGGGACCTTCCTTGCGCAAATCCGCGGGCGCCAAATTTATTGCCACGCGCCCGCCCGGCCACGCAAAACCCGTGTTAGCCACCGCCGTTTGCACGCGCTCCACGGCTTCACGCACCGACGCATCCGGCAAACCAGTCAGCGTGGTGCGCGGCAAACCTTGGCCGCTGACATCCACTTCTATTTCGCACGGCACCGCGTCAATGCCACGAAGCGCAAAACCAAACACGCTGGTGTGCGCGGCGCGAACACCGCCGTGCACCATCTCGACACGCCGCTCGTCACCGCTCGCAACAGCAGTAAGCGCATCACCGCCGCGGCGACTTTCCGCGCCTTGTTCGCCACCGCTCGCTGCTATCTCATCTGTGTTACTCTGGCCCATGTTGCAGCGCATCTTGACGCGTAAAACCGCGCGCAAGAAAATCACGGCCTTTTTTCTTGCATATTCTTCAAGCAAATCATTGACAAGCGCAAACATGTAACGCAGTGTCCATGTTGATTCCCTTGCGCGCACAAAGAGTTGCCACAGTCGCCAAACTTGAAATCACAATCTGTGATACCCCCATTTGATTAAGCACTCGGCAAAGACATTTACTCCTGCTGCCGATTGAATCCAATCTTGCGCTTTGGCTTCTGAATGGGCGGCAACAAAAGCGGCAGAAGTTTTTGATAGACATCCCGAAGCGCCGCGTCATGCGCAAAGATGGATTGATCTATCTCCGCCAACCGTTTCAGAATGCTGGCGTTGGCGGAAAGTTCCTCGCGCATTTTCACAAACGCACGAATAATGCCAAGACTCATTTGCACTGCCCGCGCGCTGTTTAGAACGCTGGCTGCTTGCAACGCCCCATGTTCGGTAAAAACCAGGACGCTATTTGAAAATTTCAACGAAAACAAGGGTATCACAGATTGTGATACCCTCATTATTTCCGCACGATTAAGGGTAAATGCAAACTCTACGGGAAAGCGGTCCGCGTTGCGCTTGACCGCTTGATTCAGCACCCGCGTTTGCACGCCGTACAACTGCGCCAAATCCGAATCAATAAGAACCCGTTGCCCTCGGACAATCAAAATGCGAAGTTGCTGCGCGTGTGAATCCATTGCCGCACCGTATCGCCGCGCGCGGCCACTTTAAAAAACCACGCTGTTTTTCTGCAACATTGTTCAAGTAAATCACTGGCAAGCGACCTCTTGCAACGCCCCGTATTCCGTAAAAACCAGGACGCCTTCTAAAAATTTCAACAAAAACAAGGGTATCACAGATTGTGATACCCCCTTTATTTCTGCGTATTGCGCAACTTTACCGCGAAGTAAATCTCAACAATTGAAAGAATGGGCGCCCATGGTCCGGTTGGAAATGTCAGCAATGCATGAACAATGACAAGCGTGATTTTGGGCGGCGAACAATCCACCGACTTTCTTGCCCACAATGGAAGAACA
>CAIWNO010000076.1 GCA_903914045.1 uncultured bacterium
ATGTCCAGGTTGGCGCTGCAGTGAGCGCGTATTGAACTTTGCGCGCTCGCGGCAATTTCAATTTCGTAGCGACTGTCGTGGCCCTGCGCGCGCGTTTCGCCCGCGCATTGCCAAGTCCGTGTTGGAGCAACCGCAAATTCCGGTGGACTTGCCAACCTACGATGAGGCTATTCTGCCTAAGGAAAATCGCGATGAAGTGTGGAACGCCCATCTCATGCGACTGATTTCCGACGGCAAACCGCATGTGTTAACCGTGCACGCCGAAAGCGAAGGCGGCGCCAAATCCGCTTGTTTTGAAGCCTTTCTAGACCAAGCGTTGGCGGCGGGTCACACGTTTGCGCCACTCAGTTGCATGCTTGATACGGAAACAAGAGCAACTCTTTCAGCAGGGTTCAACATCGCGCTGAAAGCAGCAACTGTTGGCACCGCGAAGGATTTCAATCCCCCGCTTGGCCAACAACTTGCTTCACCTCTTGGCGCCATGCGCCCCAAGGGGGAAATTGAAATCGGCTCCATTGGACCCGGAAAAATTCCTGGCCGCGAAGGGTGGGTTTGCGTTCGAACGGATACGCTTACCCACGTATGAGCGCACGAGTTATTACGGGTTACATCACTGCCCTCTTTGCCTTGCTGTACTTGTTGCCGCTGTCGCTACGACCAATTATTTCACCAGATGAATCCCGCTACGGAGCAATCGCGCTTGAAATGTTGCACAATCATGATTGGTGGTCGCTGAAACTTGTGAGCTTGAGCTACTACGAAAAACCGCCGATGGGATATTGGTTGACAGCGAGTTCCATGGCGCTGTTCGGCGAGAACGCGTGGGGATTGCGATTTGCGCCGGCGCTTGCCGCATTGGTCACAGCACTTGCAACTGGCGCCATTGCCAAAAGAATCTGCGCGCTACCACACGTTGGCTTGATCGCGACGGCGGTTCAACTCACGTTGATTTTCCCCTGGGTCTTTGGAAACGTCGCTATTTTAGACGGTATTTTCACTGCATTTATTACCGCGTGCGTTGCGTTATTTGTGCACGCCGCTACGGATTCAGAGCGAAGATGGCGTATGTTTTTTCTTGTTCTCAGTGGAGTCGCGGCCGCGGGCGCGTTCTTGACCAAAGGATTTCTTGGACTTGCGTTTCCCGCCATCAGCGCGGGTGGTTGGCTGATCTGGCAAAAGCGTTGGCGCGACTTGTTCGTGTTGCCGCTGGTTCCTATCGCGTCGGCGCTTGTGATTTCGGCGCCACTGATCATTCAAATTCACAAACACAATCCAGGTTTCTGGGATTATTTCTTTTGGGTGGAGCATGTGCGCCGCTTCACGTCGCCAGATGGCAATCAACATCCAGAACCGTGGTGGTATTTCCTGCCCATGCTGCCTGTTGGCGCTTTGTTGTGGACTTTGAACATTGGCAAAGTGTGGAGTGGATTTCGCACATCACTTTTTCGCAGCCGCGGCGCTTCGTTGTGCGCGGTGTGGATCGCCTTGCCTTTGCTGCTGTTGTCGGCCAGCAGTGGAAAGTTGCCGGCCTATATTTTGCCTATTTTCCCCGCATTTTCCCTATTGATCGTAGTGTCATTGCTGAACTATTTCAGCAACGCCCCAAAGACATTGTTCGCCGATCAACTTGGTCGATGGCTTCTTGTCATCGTGGCGCTATTGTGCGCGTCATTTATTCTGACAGGTCACCAGTGGTTGTTTGCGGATCCATTATGGCGCGACAATTCCACGTGGCGATTTGGATTGGTGGCGCTGGCGCTTCTTGCCTGGGCGGCGCTTGATCATTGGGCGCACCAAGCAAGCGCTCCAACACATCGACTACTGCGCATGGCCATTTCACCCGCGCCGTTACTTATGATCGCTGGTCTTCTGTTACCTGATGCGTTGATAGAAAAAAGCAAAATTGGCATTGAGACTTTGCGCGCGCAGACACCAGCCATTGCGCAATCACACACAGTGATTGTGGACGCCAACATGGCCACGTGCGTGGCTTATGCCACCAAGAAATTTGACATGACCATCATTGGTCCAGGCGGCGAGTTGGACAATGAATTAAAGTTGCCACGTGAACAAGCGCGCTTCATCACGCGCGAGCAAGTGTTGGCGCAAGTTGTGTTGGCGCAAAAAATTGGCTCCGTTGCTTTGGTGATTATGCGCGATGATTTAAAGGCTTTTCATGCGCCGGGCGCGCCAACGCCGCAAAGCGAATTCATAGACGGAGATGTTTCCGTGGCTCTATTTGCGCAAGTAAAATAGCGCGCGGTTACGCCAACAGTTGATCCACCAGCACAGCGCACGGAGTGGAGTGGCGATATTCAAACCCAAGCTTGGAATAAAATGGCTTCGCCTCATTGCGCGCGTCAAGCAACAGCGCTGGAATGCCAAGACGCTTGGCCTCGCGCGCTAAAAATTGCAACATGGCGCGGCCCGCCCCTCCGCCGCGCAGTGGCTTGGTCACCACTAAATCATCCACGCGTAAATGCGAGCCGCGTGACAATCCGTGGTTGTGATGAACACCTGCGAGTGAAATTAATTTTGCATTAGAAAAGCCGCCAACAAGTCGGTAGCCATTGGTCGATGAAATGGCACGCACCATCAACACAAAAGTGTCACGCGTTAATTCTTTGCGTAGTTCATGCATAAGATCAAATGCGCTGTCAATGTCCTGGTCCGACTCCAGCCAGCGAAAGACATAAGAACTTGCATTGATCATGGCGCCAACTTACCAATGTTTGCGCCGTAATTCTTGCGGCAACGCTTGGGAGTTTGCTTGGGAGTTTGCTTGGGAGTTTGCTTAGGAGTTTGCTTAGGAGTTTGCTTGGGAGTTTGCTTGGGAGTTTGCTTGAGCGTTTACTTGGGCGTTTGCTTAAGCGTTTGCTTAAGCGCTTGCTTAGACGTTGACTTAAGCATGCAGGCGCGTATTTGCCAAAACACAATTGCCAGCCATTACGGAACTTCGGACATCCACGAGGCTGGGTCCTTACCCATTTTCTCGCCTAAATCAGCCAGGTTTTCCATGGTTTCCTTAATGAATATGCCTTCTTGTGGCGGACGCCACGAATCAGGAATGGCGACAAGATGAACTTCGCATTTGCCTTCGCCGCGCAACGTGGTTAACTCCGCGTGCGACACTAAATGGCGCAAGCCAACAATGGTGGCGGCACGAATTCCAACTTCAACGCTTCGGCCAATGATGGCCGGCCACGTTGGCTGAACGGTTTGCGGCACCGCGTTGAATTGATTATTCAAAATGACCCAGTAGCGCGTGGTGGGAATTGGCAAATCAGGATGCAAGCGCTTCCACGTCACGCCGAATGAATCCTCGCGCTTCATGCGCGCGCCGTACATGACATTGCCAACCACGCCGCCGTCGCAATACAGGCTTCCATTGATTTCACGTGGTGGAAACGCGCCGGGAATTCCGCTTGAAGCAAGAAGCATTCGATTCAGCGTTTCGTATTCGCCGCTTTTGTTGGCGCGAATGGCCTCTTCTGAAACAGCAAACGCGCGCGGTTGCCCCATGTCTAAATCTGTTGTGTTGACGGCCAACACGCGGCCAGCTTGCGCCTCTTTGGCCATGGCCGCCACCATTTGTGGAGTGATCGCGTCGCGCAATTCGCGCTCTAAACCAGGCACTTCCGCGAATGATTCATTAGCCGGAAGAAAGAACAACAAGCCGCGGGACTTCACCATGTCTGGCTGTGGATTTCTATAA
>CAIWNO010000077.1 GCA_903914045.1 uncultured bacterium
ACCAGCGTCCAAGGAAGTGATGTCATTGGTAACGCGTACGAATTTCTGATTGGCCACTTCGCCGCGGAATCTGGCAAGTCTGGCGGCGAGTTCTACACCCCAAAGGAAGTTGCCCAAATACTCGCAAGCATTCTTGCCCCAAAAGAAGGCGAAATGATTTGCGATCCATGTTGTGGATCTGGGTCTCTGCTTCTTCGGGTTGGCAACAAAGTGGGCAGCAACAACTACGCGCTGTTTGGCCAGGAATTGAACTCTCACACCTGGGCACTTTGCCGCATGAATATGTTCTTGCATGATGTGGACAGCGCCCGCATAGAGCGCGGCGACACAATCCGCTCACCCAAGTTGGTCGACAACAAGGGTCTGATGAAGTTTGATGTGGTAATCGCCAATCCACCATTTGGCGTTGACAAGTGGGGCGATGAAATGGCCCGCACCGATCCATACGGACGCTTTAACGATGGCGTGGCACCAAAGTCACGCGGTGAGTTCGCCTTTATTCAACACATGGTGGCAACCTTAAAAGATTCCAACGGCCGCGCTGGAATTGTGGTGCCGCTTGGGGTGCTGTTCCGTGGCGCCAGCGAAGGCGTGATTCGTCGCGCGTTCATAGAGAAGAACCTGGTTGACGCAGTCATTGGTTTGCCGGCCAACTTGTTCTTTGGCGTGGGAATTCCTACGGCGCTTTTCATACTGCGTAAAGACAAGAAGGACGACAAGATTTTGTTTATCGACGCGTCACGCGATTTTGAAGAGGGCAAGGCGCAGAACTTTCTGTCTGACGTGCATATGACAAAGATTCTTGACGCATACAAGGCGCGCAAGAGCATGCCAAAGTATTCGCATTTGGCCACGCGTGAAGAAGTTGCCGGCAACGATTTCAATTTGAACATTCCGCTGTACGTGGACACTTTTGAGGAAGAGGCGCCCGTTGATCTTGTTGCTGTGAAGTCAGATATTGAGCGCATTAATCGTGAATTGGTGATTAAGCAGGCGGCACTGAGCGCAGCGCTGAAGGAGTTGGGACTTTGAAGACAAACTACATTCGGATGAAGATTGGACAGCTCGGAATTTTAAGCCGCGGGGTTACATACTCCCCCCCAGAAGATTTGCGAAGTGAATCAGATAGCACTTCTATATGGTTGCTGCGATCTACAAATCTCCAAGGCGGTGAAATTAATCTGGATGATGTGACAATTGTTGCAGCCCATTGTGCGAAGCCCAACCAGCGCTTAGCTAACGGAGATATTGCAATTTGCACAGCAAATGGCAGCAAGGCGTTGGTCGGTAAAGCATCGTTAGTTTGCCTCCCAAATCCATCTCAATATGTTGTCGGAGCATTCTGCGCCAGAATGCGCCCCAATGATGGAGAGTCGCCAGAGTTTTTAGCCGCCCTATTTGAAAGTGGTTTCTATAAGTCGTGGATAGGGCGATTATTGGCTGGAACAAACATTAATAACTTGAAGCCTAGCGATATAGCAAGTTGCTCAATTCGAATGCCATCGAGTTTAGCCCAACGTAATCGACTTGGAGAAATTTTTTCACTTTCTAGACTGCAAATCAAGACTCTTGATCGCTTGATTGCGGCGAAGCGCGAGCAGAAGCGTGGGCTGATGCAGCAACTGCTCACCGGCAAATTGCGTTTCCCCGGCTTCACCGAGCCGTGGAAGACTGTGCGGCTGGGGGATGTAGCTGATATTGATTCCGAGTTGC
>CAIWNO010000078.1 GCA_903914045.1 uncultured bacterium
ACTTGTAGGTTTTCAAAGCGTGTGATTTCACTGCGCCAATAGCCGCTAAACTTTGGCGATGAATCTGAATGATGCCACTCAATGGGTGCGACATGCTTGATCTGTGGCACGAATTTCTACGGCTGTTCACGGAACTTGATGTGGCCCTGGGTGAAATAATGACCCGGCATGGTGCATGGACCTACGCCATATTATTTGCAATTGTGTTCGCTGAAACTGGCCTTGTGGTCACGCCATTTTTGCCTGGCGACTCGCTTCTGTTCGCGGCGGGCGCGCTCTCCGCGCAAGGCGGGCTCACTCTTCCACTTCTGATGGGAATTCTTTTCATTGCCGCCGTTGTGGGAGACGCTGTGAATTACCACATTGGCAAAGCGATCGGTCCGCCCGCGTTCAGCGGCAAGTTTAAGTTTCTAAAAAAGTCGCATCTGGAAAAAACCCAGGCGTTCTTTCACAAGCATGGAGGCAAGGCAATTATTTACGCGCGCTTTGTGCCCATTATTAGAACATTCGCTCCATTTGTTGCGGGCGTGGGCACCATGAGTTACCCGCGATTTCTTGCCTACAACATTGTTGGGGCGCTCTTGTGGGTCGTTGGATTTGTTGGAGCGGGCGCGTTGTTTGGAAACATTCCACTGATCAAAAATAATTTTTCCAAGGTCATTTTGGTCATCATCTTTGTCAGTGTTTTACCCATTGCATGGGAGTGGTTCAAAGCCATGCGCGCCGCACGCAAAGTTGCTCGTGAGGCGCTTCATGCACCGCCGCGATAATTCCGCCAACCACAATCACGCCCGCAAGCGCCACGATGGCGAGTCGCTGACGCTTGTTTGCAACGCAGTGAGTTGTTGTTGCATGGTGTCCATAGTGAAAGCGTATCGCGCTGCCCTGAATGAATTCGCTACAGTATGAAAATGAATATGAAAATTATTCCAAGAGTTCTATTTGCTGTTGTGCTGGTTGGGTTGTTGAGCGCTTACCAGTCCACGCCTCCAGTAGCCAAAAGTACGGCGAGTCAAAGTATTCGAATTTATGCCGCCGCCGCATTGTTTAATGGAAGGGAGACCTTTTTCAATGTGAAGTTAATTGAGAAATTGGAACAGAATGGGTTCGCGAGTTTCTTGCCACAACGAGATGGGTTTGAGTTTGGGCAATTGAAAAAAAATCTCGCCGCGAAATTGCCGCCAGTTGATGCGGATGCAGCGCTTGTGCATATTATTTATTTTTTGGACATGGGCGTGTTTGTAGCTCAAAGCGATGTGGTGATTGCGAATGTGGATGAACCGATTGATCCAGGCGTGGCCGTAGAAATTTCGTATGCCAGGCTTATGGGAAAAACTGTCATTGAAATTCACACCGATGTTCGGACTCCATATGGGGATCCTGGGCCATTTGGCGGCATGCATTTTTTTATTGCCTTTCAAGCTGATCGCTTTATACAGGCATATATGCCAAGTAAGTCGTCAAGTGATGCGGAATACCAATTGAATGAACTGTCGCAAAAAATAATTGCAACAATCAAAAGTGTTGGTGTTACACACTCGACAAAACTTCCAGACTATGTCTTGACCAATCCGCGATTTGCAGGAATTTTGAAGGGCGCAGATATGCTCTTTTCTGGAATCGACGATATTCATAGCGAAGAAGGTTTGCAGAAAATTACTCAGCGCTATTTAGACAACAAGGCAGAACTTGAAAAACTTGCTCCGCTTAGTGTTCAATAGCGCGGTATTTTCTTGACTTACTTGAGGTATTGAAACAAGGTGCCGTGTGGGTTTAAAAATCAAATGAAATATTTTTTAAGATCAATCAGTTGCATAGTGCTTGCGGCATGCGTGGCGGTAACACTGCCGGCTTGTCAAGCAACCTCGCTCGCAACTGCGCCAACAACCGCGCCAACAGCCGCTTCCACAAACCCGCCAGCTTCTCAAGCAACTCCGCAAACTTTGTCACTAGAAATGGTCGCGCTCACGCCCGGCTTTCCAGTAGTACGCGACAACGCGGTGTTGCAGCAATCGAGCCGCGTCAATTTCTCCGCCGCGTTTCTGGCGCAGCAGCGCGCGGCCTTTGGAAATAATCCCGCGGATGAATTCAATCGCATGACACGCTACGAACTTGGAAAGATTGCGCACCATGATCCACTGAGCGCGTTTGGAACGGTCAGTGAAACATTCACCTCCAAGCCTGATCCAACCAAGATTGAATTTGGCCAGTCAAGCGTGACCGATTCATTTGGTGATGGCGGCAAGGCGGCCACAACCCACATGGTGGATATTGACGGCGAAGAAGTGAAGCGCGGCAAGTCGCTTGCGCAAGATGTGACCGACCTGCGCAGCGGCGTGTTGACCGCGGACGATTTGCCAATTCATGTATTTCAGTATGTGGATCTTGATGGCGACGCCCACTGGGTGACTCAAAATAATCGCGCGTTGACGGTGTTGCGTATGGCCAAATTCAATCCGACCAAGATTCACGTGCTCAAGAAATCGGATCTAGAAAAAAAGCAGGGGGCGAATTCATTGCTCAGCGTCCTGAACCGTTTCAAAGCCATGCCCAACTGCAAGCCATCACCAGAAATGTACATACGTATTGCGGGCGTGAACGACATTGGCCAGCCGCGCAACTCGTGGGATTGGGACGCGCCGTTTGGCTCTGTGGCGAAGTGAAAGATCGGCAAGGAAATTGCGCGCTGTAGCCGCATGAAAAATGCTACTTTCACATTGAATGACTGAGCATCCGCACAATCCACTTCAGGGCATGACTCTTGAAGCCATCCTGACAATTTTGGTGGAGCGTCATGGTTGGGAAACTTTGGCGCAGAGAATAAACGTGCGCTGTTTCACAAGCGACCCAAGCATAAAATCCAGCTTGACTTTTTTGCGCAAGACTCCCTGGGCGCGCCAAAAAGTTGAGGCGTGGTACCTGTACGACTTGCGCCGCGGTATTCAATAAATAGACGCACGTTATTGCACCTACACAAGGGACTTGACTGGCTTGAACGCCAAAATAATTCCAATCTGCAAAAAAATTGGCATAATTATTGGCGATTACAGTTGGTCGGTCTACATTTGTTCTGTAGTGCGTTTCTAGGCCAGACCCGTCCAGCATTTCTCCACAATTTCTAATTTGTCTCTCAGGAGCTTTCTTGAACACAGTGCATACATCAACACCCCGTTTCACTTGTGCTCTGACAACGCTTCTGGCCATTTCGTTCGCCGCTTCCGCGCAAGTTGAGCGGCAATTTAACGGCACGGTTGATTCCCAAATTGGCGTCATGCCAACCGCCAGCACAATTATGGCGCCGCTACCTGATGGCATTGCGGGCTGGGGTAAAGGCGACGCAAAAGTTTCTTGCAAAGGCTGCAACAAAGAGGCCATGTACAAAGCGTTTATTGCTTCCGGCGGTCAACAAGACAAGGCCGTGCAAATGCTTGCCGACACGCCCAGCGACACCGACATTCTTGACAACAACTTTGATGTGGACATTGATCCCATTGCGCCATTTATTTCTGGCAGCAACACCATGACGCTGGCCAGCACGGTGAATGGATTGACGGAGTTCACCTTTCGTCTGCGCAGCAACAACTCAACAACCACAAATGGGTACACCATTTCAACCGTAGTGATCAATGGAACAACAACGCTGCCGGGCTCGTCGGTGGTCAGCGTTGGCACGTATGGTCGCAAGATCACGCTTGACCGCGCCTACAACATTGGCGAACAATTTACGGTGAAGGTGAATTATTCTGGAACGCCAGTAAGCGTTGGCTTTGGAAGTTTCTCC
>CAIWNO010000079.1 GCA_903914045.1 uncultured bacterium
GCGCGATTGTTCCGCCAAGTTGTTTTGCGCTTGACAACCCGCCAAAAACAAAGGTTTTACTTTCTCCCGATTCAAGTCGCCTTTGCTTTGATTGAAACTCGGCTTGTCGTTGCATGGCGATCTCACGTCGAACATCCTCCAACCTGCGTCGACCGCTATCCAAGTCGGCTTTCATGATCGCATCCGAGGCAATCATGGAGTCAACGGCCTCCTCCAATTGTTCTCTTGGAAGTCGTTCGTACACAGGTCGCGAAACATCGCGGGCGACGAGGACTTCGTCGCGCACCGCGATACGGTCAAATTCATCCAAAGCGGGACGGGTTCGAATCCATTGCACAAAAATAAAAATGCCAACTCCACAGACTAAAAACAGGACGGCGTTCAATCCAACCAATCCCAGCCACTTGCCAAGCAGATATTGGAATCGATCAAGAGGCTTGGTCATCAACTGCCAAATTTGTCGGTCACGAATTTCAAAGGCCACCGTTGCGCAACCTAAGGTCAAAGTCATGCACGCGGCGCAGACATAGGCGATGTCCAATGAACGAGACATGAACGTTTGAATTTGATAACGCAGTGGACTTGAACCATCTATAAAAATGGGCAGAAGCGGAAGCGCGATAAGAACAATCGCAATAAATGAAACGCTGATGCGAAGGCGAATTGATTCACGAATTAAAGTTTGCGCCACCGCGCACCACCCCCATCGGCCACCAAGTAACGCCAACAAAAGTCGAATGCACAGGGCGAATGACAACACCAGCGCCGTCATTCCGGCGGTGACAAACGCGACTGAAAAATACCCCTGACTCACAGCGGGCACAACAATGACCACTGAAAGTGACATGATTAAAAGATACGCAGGAAAGACATTGAGCCACAACGCCAACAATGCCGATGCCACCAAAATCGCGCTCACAACAAGTGGCGCGACGGGTCGTTCCACCATGAAGACTGGGGACCATGTGGGAAATTGAGGCGCAAGCAACACATCAGAGATAACGGATACATCCAGTATTTTTCCCTGTCTGTCAAACAACTCTTCCCCCATGGAACGCAATCGAGTGCTTGCAAATTTTTCCGTTGGCGTGGTGACCTCGCCACGTTCGATCAAAGCCACGCTGATCGGGTCGCGATCAACTAAATTTGCGGCGGCAACCACCGTTTCAATGGCTTGGCGCTGCAAATGCAAGCGATAACTAGCCACAAAAAATGGCGCCATACAAATCAATATAAAAAAAACGCATGCCACTGAGGCGATGACTTTGACTCGCAACTTTTCAAAGTTGTGGTTCCACTTCCACCAACGCTCCCTCAAAGACCCAGTCAAGGCGATAGGCCCCCGTCAGATTTTGGCTTGTCGCCAAGAAGATCGTCAAGCACACCGCGATCAACATCACTTTTTGGTTTGAAGGACGGGGCGGACTTTGGTTTTTGCAGCACTTCTTCCCTTTGATTCAACAAATTCGCAAGTATTTCCGCCGAGGATTCCTTTTTTTCTGATGGCGCGGGTTGTTGTATTCGAGGTGGCGTGGACGTCGGTTGTTGGACTAACTGGTCTAGCAATTCATTTCCCTGAATGTCGGCTTGGACCAGGAACGCGGCGGTCTTTCCGCCATGCAATGCGCCACTATTGGCGACCTGCTCCGCTTTGGCTTGCTCAACAATGTGCATAAATAAATCTTCAAGTTTCTGGCGCGGAGCATGCGTGCTTTCAATTCCCAATCCTTGCGATTCTTGCAACACTTTTTCAATTTTCGCGATGGTCTCAGGTCGAAGACGCTGCGTTTCAATGATCGTGTGGTGGGAATCCTCCAGTAATTCGTTGCCGGTACCACTGGCGCGTATTTTTCCGCCGTACAAAACCGCCATGCGATCACAGACATCCTCAACATCCGCTAGAAGATGGCTTGAAAGAAGAATTGTTTTTCCGCGCCGTCCAAGTTCAAGAAGCAAATCTTTGACTTGTCGGGTTCCAATTGGATCAAGTCCACTGGTGGGCTCATCCAAGATCAGAAAATCTGGATCATTCACCAAGGCTTGAGCCAATCCCAAACGACGCGCCATGCCCTTTGAAAATTCTCCAACTCGACGCCCGGCCACTTGATTCAGTCCAACCATTTCCAGCAATTCTTCGCAACGCCTGCGCCGTATGCGGCGTTCCAAACCAAACAATTTCGCGTAATAATCCAATGTTTCCATGGGATTCAGAAAGCGGTAGAGATAGCTTTCTTCAGGCAAATAGCCAATTCTAGATTTTATTTTCACATCGTCAGGAGCGTGCCCCAGTACGGTCAAGCGTCCGTGGGTTGGACGCAATAGACCCAAAATCATTTTAATGGTTGTGCTCTTGCCGCTTCCGTTGGGTCCGAGCAAACCAAAAATTTCATGTTGACGGATTTCGAAATCAATTCCGTCCACCGCGACAGCTTTGGCCCGCATCCAAAAGTCGGAAAAGACTTTGGTTAATCCAACGGCTTGCACCGCGAGATCTCCATTTGTTTGGGAAGTTCTCGCCATTATTTATTATCCCGACCAAAGCCTTGCGTTGCTTTTTCGTCAAGCCTGCGTCCCGCCTTGTCCAACACAGTTTGTCGAACACCCAACATCCAGCTTGGGCGAAGCGCATCTGCAACCGTGGCGGCTTGCTTTCGACGATTTAAATCCGCTGTCCGCCGGAGTTGCATCACTTCTGGACTTGAAGCGATACTGATTTGACTTTGTCCAACTCCAGGCGGCATGGAAAATACTTCAACTTCGCTTTGAGTTAAAACGCCGCGCAACGCTTCAAGCCAAAGTTGGCGCGTCAGTTGCTGTGGATTTTGGTTCCATGTATCACGAAGACCTTCGATGCGCTGAACATCTTTTCCCAAATTAGCCGCGATAGCGCTTTGATAACTTTTGGCGCGATTGACAATTAAACTGGCTGTTCCACCAATATCCTTCATTTCCAAGCGTTGCCCAATCTGACGCAACAACACATCGGCCTTCTCCATTTCACCAGTCGACAACACAACTTCATAGCCATCAATCAGAGCCAAAACTTGCTCATATTGTGGACCAGCAGCTCCCACCAATTTGGCCGTGGCTTCTTGACGCGCGCGCTCGACAATGGTTTTGGCGTCTTCCTTACCGGTTTGCACGCGGCGCAGAACGCTGCGCGCAGCGAACGGCGCGCTTCTTTCCGGCATGGTGACTTTTTGCAACCGAATACCGCTGGACATGTCATCCAAGACATGCTGCGCCTCCACTTGAACCAACGCCGCGGGTTGCTCGCGCTGATCCACAAGCTCACGAAGTGGCATTCGCGCCACGGCGGCTGTGACACCTCGTGAAAGAGCAACGCGAACAATGGCATCGCCTTTCTCAAGATCGACGGCCTGAAGAAATCGGACAGGATCTTCTACAACATACTCCGCCACTAATTGAAGATGCGCCAAATCACCATCACCCGTGATGACCGAGCCGTCCAATCCAGGCTTTAACGGGGAGGTTGGATCAGCCCCGTCGATCATTTGCTCAATGGTGTAACTTTTCTGTGCCATACGCGGCCAAAATTCCGTGCGAAGTTCCACCACTCGTTTTGTTTCAAACACGGTGATGTCACCAACGGGATACGGCCAAAATGGATTCAACCCAGGGCTTAACGCCTCTTGTCCAGATTCACCAGAAATACGGCCAAATATGGTGCGAACACCACTCATGCCCTCTTGAACAGTTTGAAATCCGCTGAATAAAAAGGTGATGATGAGCCCGACAATCGCAACTTGAAGCACTCGATAGGATAACCGCAGCGCTTCTGCCAAACTTTGATTCGCGGGGTCCATGGCCTTGCGCATTGCGGCTTCGGCCGCGACCGGTGCCGCAACTTCAAATTGCGCGCTGGCTTCGCGGCGTGGCTCCTGCGGTTCATCGGACTCCTGTCCTGAAAGTTGGTCGTTGGAGTTGGCCATTATTTATTTCCCGAGGAGCTTGGCTGACCCCATGAAGATTTTTGATTTGGTTGTGGAATGCCCTTCGAGTCAACGGGAGCATCAAGATCCATCATGTGAAATGGCGCCTTGTTCATATCAGTGACAAACGTTGTGCTGCCTGACAGGCTGGCGCGAAGCGTGTCAAGCCACGCAAGGAAAATAGCCAGATCAGCCTCCTTTTTCATTTGCTCGTAGTAGCGCGTCGCCTCCGTGTTTCCCACCGATTCAATTTCAGCGGCCCACTGCTCCGCAAAATTTCGAATGGTGTCAGCTTGACTGGCCGCCATGCTTTTAATGGCGTCCGCCTCGGCTTGACCGCGGCTCTCCTCTAAATTGGCCAGCGTTTCCTGAACGGCGCTCATGCGCTTCACAACCGCAATTGTGGTTTTAGGCGGCAATACAACTTGGCTTAAACCAACCGTCACTGGATCCACACCCACCATTGGATTGCGTTTGATATCCGCAAGCAACGCGGTTTCCGCGTCGGGCAAGCGACTTTTGGAACCGATCAAATCCGTGAATGAAAACTGCCCAACAGAGCCGCGGATGCTGGCATTTAAGCGAGTTTCAAGTTCTTTACTTGCCGCATCAAGATTGCCGTAGCCATTATAAAATGCGAGCGGCGCGTCGCCTTTGCCATCCACACGCCACAAGAGAAAGGCCTTGACCACAACTTGTTGTCCATCCTTGGTCAAGACGGTTTCCATATTGCTTTCAGAAAGTTGAAGCCGTGTGTCTAGCTTGGCGACTTGATCAATAAAGAATGGAGCCTTGAAGTGCAACCCCGCGTCGCGAACAATGCCCGCGGGCTTTCCAAAGCGTGTTGCTACCGCAACTTCATGGTAATTCACGGTGTATGTGGTGTTGAACAACGTCAACACCAGAAGAATGAACACGCCAGCCGCAATTGGAATAGTTTTAGACATGATGCTTGGTTCCTGAATTATTGTTCGGATTTTTTCTCAACATAATCAGCCAAATTGAAGCCAACTTCAGGCTGTTGCATTTGAATATCCACGCGAATACGGTTGGGGTCGATACCCAAAACATATTTTTGTCGAACACTGGAAAGACTTTGAGAAAGAGTCTCCATTAATTTTCTTTGCATGAATAATTCTGGAGCGACGTGATACGCGCCTGATTGGCCAAGCACTTGACTGGCGTTTTTACGGGCGGCCAAATGCAATTCCCACCGTCGAGCACGCGAGCGTTTGATTTGAGTTGCAATTTGACCACGAGTGGAAACAATGATGTTTTCTACAACAAGCCGTGCGGCCTTTGTTTGCGGGTCATTTTCACCTTTTTCGCGAAGCGACACACGCCACGCTTCAATGGCGTCCACGGCTTGCGAAGCCAAGCGCGCGTCTCCAAGCAATGTGGCCATGGTGGTGTTCACAATGCGTTGGGCCTCCTCTTTCACCTTGCGCGCGTTTTGCGTGTCCATGGAAAGTTCCTCGTACAGAGCCGCGGCTTCGCCGGGCGGGCGCAAGGCTGGAATTTGCACGCTGACAACTTCCACGCCAGTGTGCTCGCGATCAAATGTCATTTGAATGCGCTCACGCAAAGCAGTGGCTAACGCGGCGCCGCTTGGACTTAAGACTTCATCCAACGGGCGTGTCGACAAGTATTGGCAGACATCACGGCGGCACATTTCGCGCAATATGACTTCGCGCATTTCAATGCCCGTGCGTCGCACCTTTGTGTCACTTGCAAAATTCAACCAAGAAAGCAAGCCATCTTGTTGAATGCGCCAAATTAAAATCAAGTCCGCGTCGACCAAAGCGAATCGATCGCTAATGCCTTTGGCGGCGGCATCGCTGCTGACATCCAATGGAGGAGTTGTAGACGTCGATTGTAAAACCGCCTCCGCTTCGCTGCCATTTCCAAGGTCTTTTTGCACTTCAACCGCTAGATTGGGCGCCGCAACTAAATATGCCGCGCGTTGATTTTCCGCGTCGGGCGCGTCGCCCCATAAATTTACTTTGCCCACTTTTAAATTCACGGACTGAAGAGGCAGCGCACGAACCTGAGCGATATCGACCACTTCGGCTGTTTCAAATGGCCATGGTAATTTCCACATCAGTTCACCTTGGTGAACGCGTCCGGCAATGGATCCGCCGCGCAGTCGTACCGCTTGTTCACCTGGACCAACAACAACAATGCAACTCAGAATCAACAGCGCCAATGCGCCGAGCCCAATCAGCGCCCCACTGCTTCGAAGCAAAAGTCGGTAGCCCCAACTGGAAGTAATGTCGAAACCAAATTGATAATTCACGGCTTCATTGATGCCACGAACTAAATTGTCCGGAGCCGCCAACAATCCAAGCACGCGACTATCAAAGGCGGGACGCGGGGTCTCATTGGCCCTTCGCGGTCGATACAAATTCAATGTCCAATTCAAGAAAATTTCAATGGCCAAAGCAACTTGAAAACCCGCGATTCCCAGGGCCATCCACTCAATAATGGTTGGATTTTGAAACACGTGAAAAACAATTCCCACAGCGCTCGCAAGCGTCACCAACGCGCTGCTGACCATGAACCCCGCTCCTCCGCGCAAGTTCTGCCACGCTGGCTGCTTGGACATTCCCGCCACAAATCGGGCGAATATAAATGCGATCAAAGCCAGACCAAGGCTGACGGCCAATTGCCAGCCCAACACGGACCCAACGGCGAAACCAACGACATCAGGTCCTGGATCTTGCATCTCGCGCAGCCGTGTCCAATTCCACATTCCCAATCCAAGCAACAAGAATGCAACTGCCAGGCTGACCAACGGCATCAACCATCGGTGCATTTGGCTCAGTCGTCGCGCCGCGGCTTCTTGGTCCACTGCTGAACGCGCGAATATGGTTTCGCCACGGCTTTGCGCCAACTCTTCGCGTTCAAGAGATTCAAGCCGCTCAAGACGATGTTGGTGAAAAACAACCGCCAATGCGACCCACACCGGAATGCCGCAGAACACCGTGGTGGAAGCCACCACCATCGTGGTATCGCCCGCGAGTCGGCCAAAAACCAACAACACTATTGCGATTGCAAATTGAAGCGCGAAGCCAAGAATTGAAACTCGGCAAGCCTGTTGATAAGAAAATTGGTCAATTCTCATGGGGTCAAACTTTGGTTTGGAAATAGTATCGCATAGCGGCTTTCAAGGTTAGGCTGAGATGGTGCGTTACCCACACGTGACGACGGGGTTCATGCTTATGGTTAGTCTTCTTGAACAAATGTGCGGTCACCCTCGAAAGAATTCATATGGCCTGGATTGAAAAACTACTTGCGCTCACCCGAAATACGTTGCTTGAATGCATCCGACAGCCCGTCACCATTGTCACGGCGATTATCGGGTTTCTGTTCATTTTTCTCTCGATTCCATTTAGTTCATTCACCATGGAAGACGACCAGCGCATGTTCATTGATATTGGACTATCAACTCTGTTCATGTGCGGAGTGATCATGTCGGCATTTTTGGCAACCGGCGTGGTGAGCAGAGAAATTGAAAATCGAACGGTCTTGACCGTGGTGAGCAAGCCAGTGCCACGCCCACTTTTTGTGGTCGGAAAGTTTTTAGGCGTTGCCGTGGTCCTGATCATGGTCACACTTTGGCTGGGTTTAATTTTCATGTTGACCGAGTTGCATGGAACCATGCCCACGGTTGCAACCCCCTACAACCAACCAGTTCTAACATTTGGATTGGCCGCGGTCGTCATCATGTTCGGCGCGGGCATTTGGTGCAACTTTCTCTATGACTGGAATTTTGGCGCGACGGTACTGACGCTTGGCGTACCACTTCTGTTGGCCGCGTATTGCGTCTGTTTAATTTTTAAGCCAAATTGGGCGACGGCGGATCTCGCCACCACATTTAAGCCAAATCTCTGGAAAGCGCTGGGCATGTTAATGGTGGCTGAACTTGTGTTGGGCGCCATTGCTGTGGCGGTAAGCACCAGACTTGGACAAGTGCTGACGCTTGCCACCGTGATCGGAACTTTTTTAGTTGGGCTTTTGAGCGATTGGCTTTTTGCGCGCAAATTGCAGCAACTTTCCGATGTCATGTCAAAGTTGCCCGCCTCGGAACAATCGTGGCACGACGCCATGCATCTGGAGTGGGGCCTGTACAAGGTCCTGCAATCGGTGGTGCCAAATTTCCAAATATTCTGGCTTACCGACGCGCTGACACAAAAGAAAAATATTGGTTTTGAATACATGGCCACAGCCATTCCCTACGGATTTGTGTTGATTGTCATGGCCTTGGCGCTGGGAACTTTTCTTTTTCAGCGCCGCGAAGTGGGTTGAACAAGCGATATACGCGCCGCATGAATGTGCGCGCACAAGCCGGTTGCGTTTACGCTTTGCATTCAAAAACTACATTATTTACCGTGGCCACAACGCAACTTCTTCTTTGCGCTTTGCGCCCAACAAAAAGATGCCAAAGACAAGCGGCGGAAGAATGCCCATAAGTCCGGAGCACCCAGTTTGCGCGAACCAAATTCCCTTGATCATTTCGGGCGTGAATTGTGGAGCGGGTTGATTTTGTTTTTCAAGTTGCGCCAGCATGGTGCGTTTCATCCATGCCTGCATGTCATCACGATTGGTGATTTGGATTGTGAGTCCACCCACATTCAGCACAAGCGCAAGAACCACCCACAACTTCGCCATGGAATAGCCACGGCGCATTTTCTTGCGCAGATACCAGCCACTAAGCGCGCCAAGAGTTGTGACCGCTGTTCCACAAATCAAGATCATCCGAAACGCCGCCACCATCCAGTCAGGGAGGCCTTGATACGTCTCGACCGCCAATGATTTGCTGGCAAAACCCCAGATGGCAAGAATGACACCCAACACCCCCCAAATCAGCATGAGCCAACCAAGAATGGCTGGCCATTTTGTGGGCGCCGGCGGCAGGAACGGATCTTCAACTTCGGTGAATAATTGGGACATAGCCATAGCGTATCAATACATAGTTGACGGGTTTTTGACAATGGCACGACAAAACTCGGGCAATTAATTTTTCTTGCGCATGTCGGAGAGTTTCTGTTGAAGCTCTTTTTTTAAACGCTCAAACGCAGTCTTGACAATTGGGGCCTTCACTTTTGCACTTTGAAAGCCCGCAAATAGGTCCTCATATTGCTGGGCTTCTGCTGGAATCAACGGTCCACCGCCTTCATATCCCATGGCGACGGGCTCACATTTTTCCCAAAGGCGCAGCATTTCATCGAGCAACTTAATTCGATTGGCAATCTGAACCGCCTCGCCTTGACTGGCACCCTTGATTTCCCATTCCGTCAACAATCTTGACTTGGCTTTCTTAGAGTCACTAATTGTTTTATCCCACGTGTCGCCAACTTTTTTCCCAACGGAATTCACCACATACGAGTTGGGTTTCAACTGCATGATCTTGAAGAGTTCTTCTTCGGTGTCCGCGGTGCCTTGGGAGAAACCACAATCAAGCGCCACATCTTCCGTGAAAGTGAGATTGTCCTTGTCATCGCTCAACATGTGTTCGCCGCTGTCATTGTCAAAGAAAGTCACCTTGCCGGTCTTTTTGTCTTTGGTGTAACTGACAACAAGCGGTGAATACACCATGCAACGACCCACTTGGCGATTGCGACCGGCGCCCTCGGAGACATCTCCAACACGCTCAATCCACGCTTCAAGTTCCTTGCCTTGGGCGCTTTTATCACCAGCAAACATAGTGATGGAGCCAAGCGAACCGGTTTTCATAAAATAAATTTCGCGACAATGCATGGCGGTGAAAGCCGCGCCGGAAATTGCCTCTTCAATCCACGCCACCACGCGGTGCTTGTCGCGCATTCTGCTTAATGATTCGGCAATTTGATCGCCCTCGGTCACCAAGCCGCCGCCAGAATTAATGCGGATGACAATGATTTGTCCAGGACCAAACTTGTCGGCCTCCTTCTCAATTTTTTCCATTTCTTGGTGGCGCAAACCAACACCCACCATTCCTCCAAGAGGAAGAATGAAAACTTGTCGACGCGTGTCTTTTTCAGTCGCGCCCACTTTGGCGATATCCGTTTTTACCTCTTTGGAAGCCGCATCAGAAGTCTTTGGAGTTGATTTTGAAGTTGGCGCGACTGGCGACTTGGCAGGGTTGGTGTCACTTGGTGTCGTGGGCTTGGTTTGCGCAAAGGCGCCTGTTGCGAGCGCGGTGATTGTGATGCATGTAGTAAAAAAAGATCGCATGTTCAAATTCCTTGTGTGTTAAAAATTATCTGCCGCCTAATCGGCCCGTGCCACCACCACCTGAACCAGATTTGCCTTGCTCCTTGAGTTTCAAAATCATGGTTTCAACCCCGTTTAAATCTAGCCCGCGGTCAATTTTCCAGCGATATTCAACGGCCGGAAATTTCTTCATGGAGTCACGGATTTTTTCAAGAGCCTGCTTGGCAGAATTTATTTTTTTGGGATCGGATTTGTTTTTTTCAAACTCGTTCAATGATTCAACAGACTTTGCGTAGGTCTTACGCCACTCGGTGATGTAATCGCCAACAATTTTTACGCCGTCTTGATTGTTTTTTCCAAGGGAATCATCCCATTCTCGATAACCAAGCAGAAACATCAGGTCCTCAATACTGTCCGCGATGCCGTCGCACAAACCAAAGTCCTCGGCGGTCTTGGCGTCGAAGTTTGCAACAAGGGTATCGCTGCTGTCAATGACAAATGTTCCGCTTGAGTCTTGGCGCCAAGCCAATTTCCGCCCATCCCAAGAGACACTCAGAAATTTCTCCGGTCGCATCATGGCAAGACCAAGTTCTGGTGGATAGCCACCGCGTCGCAAGAAACCATTGGCAATACCGGTCCACGCCGCCAAAAACTTTCTGACCACTTCAGGATCTGGATGCTGAACAAATTCCATCACCCGCGACATGCC
>CAIWNO010000080.1 GCA_903914045.1 uncultured bacterium
TGGAGTAACTGATGCGCCTGATGTTGGTGCGCTTGCAGGCGTGGCGGATGTTGATGGCGGCACTGATGCGCTCTCATTTGTAACGGAGGCAGGAAGCTTTATTTTATTGTCAGCCGCCTCGCGCAACAATCCTAAATGCTCCGCCAGGAACCACCACGCCTTGGCTTTGTACGCCGGCGAACCAATGCCGTGGTCTGAATCAGGAAAGAGCATCATTTCAAATGGCACTTCCGCGTTTTCTAAAATCTTGGCCATTTGAAATGTATTTGATGGATGCACATTGTCATCCAACAATCCGTGAATTAAAAGCAAATGCGACTTCAGCGTGGCGGCAAGTTGCACGGCGCTACCCGCGTCGTAGCCCTCTGGATTTTCTTGCGGCGTGCGCATGTAGCGCTCCGTATAAATAGTGTCATAGTTGCGCCAATCCGTCACCGGCGCGCCGGCAACACCCGCGCAAAAAACTTCGGGGTAACGCAACACCGCCATGGCGCTCATGGTGCCGCCGTAAGAATGTCCCTTCATGGCAACGCGACTGGCGTCCACATACGGACGCAGCGAAAGCGCCTTCACGCCAGCGGTTTGATCGTCAAGGTCAGGACCGCACAACTTGAGATATGTGGCTGATTCAAAGGCTTTTCCGCGTTGGGGCGTGCCGCGATTATCAATCTTTGCGATCAGCAAACCAAGCGCGCGGTCAGGACTGCCCGCATCAAAGCGGCCAGTGAGAGTGACAACGCCGGGACCTCCGTAGACATCAATCAGCAGCGGATATTTTTGTGTGGCGTCAAAGTCTGGCGGAAAAAACAATTCGCCCCACAGCGGCGTCACGCCGTCGGCGGCGATGAAGTTGAACAACTCGGGCGCGCGCAAATTATTTTTCTCAAAGCCGTCGGCGGGCGCGGCGGCAAGCGTGGCAATTTCTTTGGCGCCGTTGATTGCGTCCAGTTGAAACAGAACAGTGCGCGGCGGCGTGGTTGGAGTTTCAGACGTGGCGGTGAAAAACTTTCCATCAGGCGAGCGTTGCAGGCCCGACCAATGACTTGCGCCATCGGTCAGTTGCTGCTCGCCGCTACCGTCCAGATTCACGCGGTGAATTTGCGCAAAGCGCGCGGTGGCGCCGCTGTTGGCGATGTACCACACTTGACCGCCGCCAGGAAAAGTGGCAGGTTCTATGGCGGAGTCGTTGGCCGCGGAATTATTTTGAAAGGCTTGAGTATCTTGATCATCACGCGCGTTGGCGTGCGCGCTTGCCGCTTTCCCAGGCTCGTTGATGTACACAATGTCCACCACTGGAAACGCAAGATGTGTGAGCGGCTGCACGAAAGCGCTGTCGGAAAGTTTTCGAAGCTCCAAATTATTGAAGCCACTCTTCTCGCTGGTCCAGACAAAGCGGTCGCCGTCGTCAAGAAACTTGAGAAGCGGACGATTGTCTTGCCACGTGTCCTGCGTTTCGTTCACCACCACGCGCGAGGCGCCCGTGGTGGGATTGGCGGCCATCAAATCCAGCGAATTTTGCCTACGATTGGTGCGGAAATACAAAAGCTCATCGTGGTCGCTCCAGCGCACACTATATATATATTGTTGGCGATCATCACCAACATCGACTGTGACTATGCGCCCAGTCGCTATTTCGTACACCATCAACCCCGCGACGGAATTCGCATCGCCCGCCTTTGGGTAGCGCATGGTCGCGTTGCTTGTGCGCAACGCGGTCCAACCGCTCAGCAATTCATACTTGGGAACTTGCGAATCATCAAATGCGTAGAAGGCCAGGAACTTTCCGTCCTTGCTCCACCACATGGCGTCGCTTTGATCAAGCTCTTCGCCGTAGACCCAGTCCGCGGTACCGTAGCGAATATTTTCGCCGGCATTCATTTCCATCACGGGCTTCTGCGTTTTTGTTTGGATGTTTTCCAGATACACGCCACCGTCGCGGTGGATGGCTTTGAAAGTTCCATCGGGACTTGTGGCTTGCGTGCGTTGCTTGGCGCGACCGGGCGAAAGATAGTTTGGCCACTTGGATTTATCTGGCGCGGTCGCGTTGCCTTCTGGCTTGCTTGAAGATGTGATCACGCCCGTCGCAAGTTCAACCGTGTACCAATTGTCTCCGCGATGAAATGTGAGCGTGAATGGCGTCCAAGTGAGCTCGCGTATTTTTCCGCCACGACTCATTTCTGGCAGAATTGCCGCAAGTTCCTCTACTTTTTCGGCGTTGGGCAAGTCCTTGAATTTGCCGCCAGCGTTACCCCATGGATTTTTCGCTGGCGCAATTTGCGCGGCCTCCACGGAAGATTGGATTGAGGCGGGGTAAGCCGCCGTGATCAATCCAAAAACAATTGCAAGCCAACCCGCGCGCAACACTTTCATCAAGCGTGGCGGCGTGGCGCGCATATCAACCTACTTTGGCCGCTTTGCGGAATTGTTGCATGCGTGTATCGATTTGTGCGCGATCAAGTTTGGCAAGTCGATCAAGACCAAACGCCTCAATGGTGAAGCTGGCCATGACGGTGCCCCATGACAAACCTTCTTGCACAACTTCAAGATCGCCACTTCCCGTTGCCGCGATGTGTGCCATCATGCCGCCGGCAAAACTATCGCCCGCACCGGTTGGATCGATCACGTGCTTGGCGTCGGCGGGAAACGCCGGCAAGACCGCCACGCCGTCGCGGTGTACCAACACGGCGCCATGCTCGCCTTTTTTCACAACCACAAATTGCGGACCCATGTCAAGAATGGCCTTGCCCGCGGTGACGGCGTTGCGGTGATCGGTTAATTGCGCGGCCTCTTGATCATTCAACACCACGCCGTCCACTTGCTGCAAAAGCAGCAGTAATTCAGGGCGCGCAATGTTAATCCACAAATCCATGGTGTCGCACACGGCCAA
>CAIWNO010000081.1 GCA_903914045.1 uncultured bacterium
ACGACCATCAGCCGTCAAACGAAAACATTTGCGCGCGGGCCCCTCATTCGAAGGAACAAGCGTGCTGTTGATCAGCCCCTCCACTTCCATAGTTCGAAGCATTGGATACAGCGTGCCCTGTTTAAAATTCAGACCTTCGGGAGATTCCTGGGAAAGTTGGCGCGCAATTTCATAACCGTGAATTGGCTCGGAACTGCGGGCAATTGCGGCTAAAACCACCAGCCACGATGTGCCGTTGCTGAGGTCGCGTTCAATTTTGTCAACCAGTGGTAGTGGCATTCTCTTGGTACTGTACAAAATACACTACCCATGTCAAGAGACTCACAAAAAATTTCCGCGCTATATTTGTGTGCATGAAATCTTTCAATCAATCAATCTTCGTTCTTATCGTTGCAACTGGTCTGTGCGCAAACGTCTTCGCTCAAGACACCGCTCAAACCAAGCCCGCATCGGGCGTGGCGGTTGGGACTCACGTTGTCATCACAAATGATGGCGCCGCGGCTAGTGAACCCAGCAAGGCCAAGAAAGTCATGGTGTTCAAGGACGCATCGGGCACGCCAGCAGCCAAGGCTGACGCCAATCCCGGCGACACCATCGATCCAAAAGCGAAAGCTATTTATGACGCATCGATTGCCTCCGCGAAAAAAGTGGCCAGCTTTGACGGTGTCACGCAAATGAAAATGGAAATTCCAAAGGGTGAAGAATTGCCGCCAGGCTTTGGCGAACCCGCGCGCTTTGTCATGATGTTTGATGCAAAGGACGGCAACGGTGTTAAAGGATTCCGTCTTGAAGTTCTCAAAGATGCAAAGCCCACGCGCATCATCACCAACACTGAAGACAACACCGCTGTGACGGATCTATCCGCCAAGACATTCATGGACCTTGGCAAGAACATGAACCCGGTCATGGAAGATGTCATTCAACATTTTCCGCGCTGGATCATGGAGCAAAAAATGGGCGGCGAAGAAGAGGACGCGCCCAAGCCTGTGTCATTCACGCTTGAGCCGGAAGAAACCGTAGATGGAACTCCATGCGATGTTGTGCGCGTGGTGCGAGAGATGACGCTGCAGGCCGACGATGAAGCTGAAGGCGCCGAGAAAATGACGCCGCAAACCGTGCGTTTCACCGAAACCATTGCGTTTGCGCGCTCCGACAACATGCCAAGGCGCATAGTTGAAACCAACAGCATGAATAATGGCGCAATGGGCGGCCCGCCACCAAGCACAACAACATATTCAAACGTGAAAATAAATTCCACGATTGATCCAGCGCTCTTCACGCAGAAAATGCCTGAGGGATTTGCAAAGGTCGACGCACCCAAGGAAGAGGAAGACGAAGGCGCGCAGAAGGCGCCCGCACTCGCGTTCAAAGTTGGCGACAAAGCTCCCGCGTTTAAGTTGACCAGTCTTGCTGGTCCTGAAGTCACGCTTGATTCGCTTAAAGGCAAAGTTGTGTTGCTTGATTTCTGGGCCACATGGTGCGGCCCATGCAAGCAAATCATGCCGGTCATTCAGAAACTCAGTGAAGAGTTCAAGGACAAAGGCGTTGCGGTGTTCGGCGTGAACACATGGGAGAAAAAAGACGGCGCCGCCAAGAAGTACATGGAGTCAAAGAAGTACACCTACGGTTGCTTGTTGGCTGGCGAGGACTTGGCCAAGACCTACGGCATCACCGGCATTCCAACGCTGATCATTATTAATAAAGATGGCACAATTTCCAAGGCTGAAGTTGGAGCGGGCGGCAATGTGGAGGCGGACTTGCGCGCGGCCATTACCGCAGCGCTTGCGAAGTAAGTGTGTCGCAAACCGCGGCGCGCAAGATTGTGAAACAGGCTTGAAACGCCGTGAATTTTAATTGATTCAGTAAAATGGAGGCCGCGCTACAAGTCAACCGCCGTTCGCAATCATTACGCTCAGCACACACCACCCATGACTCCATCCGCGCCTGAATATTCCATCATTGTTCCTGCGTGGAATGAAGAAGCCGTGTTGCCGCAAACTTTGGCGCAGTTGCGCGCCGCGGCCGACGGCGTGGGCCGCGCCTATGAACTTATTGTTGTTGATGACGACAGCAGCGATCGCACCGCGGAAGTTTCACGCGCGGCCGGCGCGCGCGTGGTGCAGGTGAAGAAGCGACAGATCGCCGCGGTTCGCAACGCTGGCGCGCAAGCGTGTAGCGCTCCCTACATTATTTTCTGCGACGCGGATACTTATGTTCCAGAGACCGTCATTCGCAACGCGCTTCTTGAAATGGACGAAGGCGCCGTGGGCGGCGGCGCGCGTGTGGCGTTTGACAGCCGCGGCTCGCTGCTAGCGGAAGTGTTCTTCGCCGTGTTCAAGGTGTATTGGTACATGAACAAATTAGCGGCTGGATGTTTTTTCTTCGCGCGTCGAAGCGACTTTGAAGCCGTGGGTGGCTTTGACGAAACCTGGTACGCCAGCGAGGAATATTGGCTTAGCCTTGCGCTGAAGCAGCG
>CAIWNO010000082.1 GCA_903914045.1 uncultured bacterium
CATCACCACCGTCGCCGCCGTCGGGACCCGCCTTGGGATTGGATTTCTCGTGGCGCATGTGGCTTGCGCCATTGCCGCCCTTGCCAGATCGCACCATGATTTGCGCACGATCAACAAGCATGTTTCATCTATCCGACCCTAAGGGTCAATTGCGTTGGACCAAATGCGTTGCAACACATGTGTTGGAACAACCGCAGTGTGTGAAATTTAGTTTGACGGAAGAATGTCGACAAAGCGTCCGCGGAAAGCAACCTTGCCATCGGCGCCCGCCATGATGGCGTCGTCCTTGGCGCGGAATGCGTTCTTACCTGGCTTCCACTTTGTGCCGCGCTGATGCAGAATGATGCAACCAGTTCGAGCAGCTTGACCGCCGTACAGTTTAATGCCCAAGTGTTGCGCGTTGGAGTCGCGACCGTTTTCAGTTGAGCCTTGACCTTTTTTGTGTGCCATAGTTTGGTTCCTTCAAATGCGTTGCCAGAAATTCTGGGTCGGGCAGTTTAGCGAACATTCCAACTTTCGCCAAGCCCTGATTGCGCATTTCACTTTCAAGCCCAATCACGCCACATTCGCACCATTATCACACATTCAAACAGCCTTGTTTGGAGGCCATTCAAACACAAACCAAAGCCTTTTTCTGTGGGATTAGCGCATAATCCAGCGCGGATTCTGCTCATCGGCAGTGATCGCCAGTGGAACTTCGCCAATCAACGTGGCTCGATCGCAATTCATTTGATAATCAACGCGCCGGGTCTTCTTCAGAAGAATTGCATTCTTGGTCACTGGATGATCAGCGGTTTTTTTAATGTTGGACAAGCCAGAAACCAAAATTGAAAAACGCCGCACTTCGGGTCCAGCTTTCCAAATGACAAATCCACTCTTGGCATTTTCCTCGCCAGGCATGATCTCGCCAAGGACCGATGTTTGATCCTCGTACAACGGATTGGCTAAAAGATTTTGCACTTCGCGTTGCACTCGTCGAGAAACTCCATCACCTGCGTTGAAGATCCGCCCCTCCTCATCAAGCATGATCCACTGCGGCGCGATGCTTCGATCATGGCCCGTTCGATTGACAATGGTGTAGGTCGCGTACCAAAAGGCCTCGCCGGTTTCGCCGTCTTTGAACAAGCGCAAAGGACCAACTTGATAATCAAGTTCCCACTGGCTCACATGGCGTGGTCGCGTCGCGGGCGATTTGGCAACTGGCGCAACAGCCGCTGGAGCGCTTGGCGTTTGTCCATCGGTGGCGGGCGGCGTGGTTGACTCAATCGCACACAGAACAAGAAATACAAAGGAAAGCATTTGGTTCATGGTAACCAATACGCAAGAAATCTTGAATTGGTGCTAGGCTAAATTCTGTGAGTTCTTTCCATTCAACCGATGATCGATCCCAGCCCGTTTTGCCCGCAGAACGCCTCTTGGTTCTGGAAAAACTACTTGGCAAACGAGGCGCGCACAGCAGCCGATTTTTAGCCGAAGCGCAACGTGAAGGGTTATCCCTGAAGGACTTATGGAAACGAGTCGATCAACGGGGCAACATCGTGGCGGCGGGTCTATTGGCTAGCAACCCGGGGCGCACCGCTTCGTTGGCCATTTCGCCAATACACACCCGCGAGCAAGCCAGCGAAACCGTGGCTCTTCTTCAGACCATGACGCGCCACGCATTGAGCGTGGGAAAAATAGATTTAATCCAATATATGGCGGACCCACATGATGATCTTGAACTTGATGTTCTCACTGCCGCGGGGTTTATGAATCTTGCCGTACTTGTTTCAATGGAGCGCAACAATTCCCGCAACGCCAAAGCGCCAAGTCCGATCGCCAATGTGGTGTTGACTTCGCAAGCCATACAAGACGCTGACATGCTGGCATTGCTGCGTGAAACCTACGTGGATTCCTTGGACTGTCCAGGCTTGTCCAAACTGCGCCATGAAAAAGATATTTTAGATGGTCACCGCCGAGGCGGAAATTTTAATCCGCAACTTTGGACCGTCATGCAAATCAACGGCGTCAACGCGGGCGTTGCCCTTCTCAATTGCACGCCTGCCGCGGATTACTTGGAGATTGCATATTTTGGTTTGGCCAAATTCGCTCGCAACAAGGGCTTTGGCGCGCATTTACTTGACCATGCTTTGCATCTTGCCGCAAAACATAAGGAACGCAGCGTTGTGCTTGCCGTGGATGAGCGTAATTCCCCCGCTTTGCGCTTGTATGTTTCTAGGGGCTTTCGCGCGAACACCCGCAGAGTGGCGTTGGCTTTGTCAAGTTTGAAATCCTCCACATGATGTTGACAGTTGCCGCAACATTCGGTGCATAATTTTATTTTTAGCATGAACTCCATTGCATGCAAGGCTTTGTGTGCCAACAATTTTTTCTATTCAAATATGCCTTGCGCAAAATAAATCCATCACTACGCTGCAATCACTTCGCAGGATGCGAAATTGTTCGCGACTCACTTTGGTTGGTCGCGGTCCCAGGAACGGATGACGCCAAGCGCTATGGGGAACCACCGATCTCAATTCGGTTGGCTGTCCTATGCGCGCTTGGTTCCACTTGTATTGCTTGACATTTTAGGTTGCTTTCGCCCCGTTGCTTTCATGATTTTTCGGTTTTTCCACAACTTTTGGAGCCACTCGCCCGTGTCCACAGATCGCACCTTGGAATTACCTAGTCGGATTCGTGGACTGCTGAGCGAGCGGCTCGGAAATCGCCGCGCTGATATGTGGTTTGATTCGGCTTCCACTGTGCGAGTTGAGGGCGGAAAGCTGGCAGTTGACGCAGAAAGTTCCTTCGCCGCGGATTGGATTCGTAAAAATTTCGGTGGCGACCTTCGCGCCGTCTCGCAAGAAGCGCTTGGCCGGGACGATTTTGATCTTCGCGTAAAGGAAGCTTCCCCGGTACCCCTGTTGAACGCGCCACCGCGCGCTTGTGAAAGCTCCGACCCAACGTCGCCGAGCCGACCTGGGGCAACTCCAATATCGCGTGCGGGCTCCACACAAACGTGGCGGCGCCTGGAGGACTTTGTCGTTGGCCCAACCAACCAAATGGCGTTTGATGCGGTCAGCACATTCGCCAGCAGCAACACCATTGGCAATTGCCTTGTCATTCATGGCCATTGCGGCGTTGGCAAATCACACTTGCTGCAAGCACTGTGCCGCAGGCGTCGTGAGTCCCGCACACAGCAACGCATTCGCTATGTCACGGCCGAACAATTCACCAACGAATACATTCAATCGGTTCGCCATGGAACCATTGACGCATTTCGCGCGCGTGTTCGACGCGTGGATGTGCTGGCGATTGACGACGTGCATTTTCTGGCGGGCAAGACCGCCACGCAAACCGAGTTTGTGCACACGCTTGATGCGGTGCAACTTGCGGGATCACAAGTGGTGCTTGCCTCCGATGAACATCCGCATGTAATTCGCAGACTCAGCCAATCTCTTACAAGTCGCATGATTGCAGGAATGGTGGTCCGTGTTGACGCGCCGGATCTGGCGCTGCGACGCGCCTTGGTGCAATCCGTGGCGCTGCGTAAAGCCATTGCGCTTTCCAATGAGGCGGTTGATGCCATCGCGTGCCACTGTGTTGGCGGCGCCCGCGAAATCGAGGGCGCCTTCTCCACACTTGAGGCGATTCGTCTCAACCAGGATGTAAATATGCAGGCCAACGCACATTCACTTCAGCGCGCCTCGAATGAAATTTCATGCGGCTTGATTGACTCGCTCTTTCGCCGTGAAGAAGTCAAACGCGCAGCGAATCCCGTTCGCCTCTGTGAAATCATTGACCAAGTGTGTTCGCTCTTGGGGGTGAATGCCGCAGAATTAGAGGGCGCAAGCAGGCATCGACGCGTCACCTTGGCGCGCGGGCTTATCGCATGGCTTGCTCGCCATCACACTTCGATGAGTTTTCCTGAAATCTCCAGGGCTATGAAAAGAAATTCCCATTCGTCCATTCATGCCAGCGTCACGCGCATTGACGCGCTGATTCAATCCAAGGCCGTCGTGGATGCTGGAACCGCTGGCGAATGCATGATCGTGGAACTTCTTGAACGCCTGCGTCACACGCTGCGTGACGCCTCGCGACAGAGACGACGCTGACTCAATCAAGTGGACCGGATTCATGACTGCAAGACTAGTGCTGGAGAAATGATTGGGCGTTGCGTCAAATTGAACGTTCCAATTCAAATCCCAAATCGAAAGTTCTGCGGCTACAATCGCCCCAATGAAATTCGCGGCCACGTTGATTCTTGCCTTGCTCTGGTTTTTTTCACCCACGGTCAACGCCCAATACGCGCGCGCGGAGCCTTATGAAACCGCTATCACTCAAATTCAGAAAGCCATGACTCCAAGTGAAAGTGGCATTCAGCATTTTCGCTGGGTTTCGCTGCGACTTTTGGCTGATCCAGCCATGAATCCCTTGTTTGAATATTTGATCGCGCAAAAAAATATACCGCTTCGTATTGATGGATTCATGGGAGTGGCCCTGGTCAGCGCCGACAAAAGTTTGGACGCCGCACGCATCAATCAATTCAAAGACCCCGCGCTTCGTAGCCTGTTAATCACCGAAGCATTAGGTCTGGATTTGCTCAAGCCCGCGGCGCTGAATATTTTTTTTCAAGCGCAGGATCTCACCAATTATGAGCGCGCGCTTTTGGTGGGTGAATTAAATCGCCAAGAACAACCGTGGGACAAGTCGCTTTTGGCCGACGCCCCATTTGACAATGCCGCCGAAGTCGCGGGGTTGGCTTCAATGCTTCTTTTGGAGCGCGGTGATGACGGTGCATGGCAAGCGCTTGCGCGCAATTACAAAAGCTTTTCATTGGAAGATCAGGTTGGCTTGCACACACAACTCGCAACCGCAGCTCGGCAATATCGCATCGTCGCGGCGGTCGCGCCTCTTTTGGACATCACCAAGGACTCGCTTGACGGTGATCGTCTTGCCGTCATCACCACGGCTGCCGCTCTTGCCCCCAAACTTTGCCGCCCCGTTGTGCTTGAAAAATTAAAATCCGATCGCTCGCAAACAAACTTGGTGCGCATGGGTTTGTTGATGTTGTCAACCAAGGACGGATTCGAAGCGGCGGATTTTGAGCAACTGAGAAATGGCGATCCCATGGTGGAGGCCATGGCCAATGTGGGTGTTGCCATGCGAACAAAGTCGGCGGATCGATCCACCGCGTTGAATGCCTTGCTTGAAAATGGAAATCGCTTGACAAGCGAATATGTGCTGAGTTTGGCGGCCACATTGCCGCCAGAAATTTCCCGCCCTTTGCTTTTAAATACCATCAACCGCATTGCCAAAGGAAATTCAATAGCAAATGTTGATCTCATTAACGCGTTGCTTGCGGTTCAACAACTTCTACGCATGCCCGGCGCGCACCCTGAACTTCTGACAGTGGTGCTGGAGCAAATGGACAAAAATATCGCGCTTGTGGAAACCATCATGTCCGTCGTGGCTGACTCTTCCAACCCTGAAGCTGCCTTATTTGCGCGCAGTGTTCGCGGCAAACTTCCACGGCGTGGCGAATCCATGGCGTTGCTGGCTTTGGCCAAAAGCAACACGCCTTTAACCGACGCGGAAATTACTGAACTTGGCTCCATCGCTTCTGGCGGCGGAAAGGTTGACGACTCATCGCAAATCCAAGCCGCGTGGCTGTATCTTAAATACGCCAAGCGCGACAAGGACGCAGTCACGCAACTCACCCGCTAAAACATTCATCACATGCAGCACCTTCATCCACCATTTCAAAATCATGTACTGGAGACAATCATTTGATCCCTCTTTACAAACCTTCGTTCACTCAAAGTGATTTTGATGGCGTGCTTCAATCTTTGCGATCGGGTTGCGGAACCATGGGTCCAAAACTGCTTGAATTTGAGCGGCAAATGGCGCACACAACGCGCCGCACCCATGCCATTGGCGTGAACTCCGGTTCGCTGGCCATTGAAATTTCTTTGCGCGCGTTGGGCATTGGTCCTGGCGATGAGGTTCTGGTCAGCGCCTTCGCCTACAGCGCGAATGTGAATTCTGTTTTGCATATTGGAGCCACTCCA
>CAIWNO010000083.1 GCA_903914045.1 uncultured bacterium
AATATTCACGCCATCTCGATACACGCTGTATCCCGTCGCGCCAACAACGGCGTTCCATTTCACCACAACTTTATTTGCAAATGTGCCTTGACTTGCGTTGACGCCAGTAGGGGCATCCACACCGCGCCAGCCTGAAGAACTTGTTCCAAATGCACCCGCACCAGTGCTGGTGACCGCTTTGACTGCGTATGAATACCAAATGCCACGCGACGCCGAAGTGTCATTATAAGATGTTGCGGTATTTCCCCTGGTTGAAGCAAGCGCATTGAGCGCGCTATTGCTTCCATTTGTGTTGGTTGTGCTGCGGAATAATTGATAGCCGGTAGCGCCGGCAATGACAGGCCAAGTGATTTGCACCGCAGTTGTTGAAGTGCCTAAAGACGCGGTTGCGGCTGGCGCTGGAATAAGAAAGGCAAATCCGCCGCCGTAAAAGGATGGGGCGATTGCTCCATTGGAAGTGTGAACATAAATAGTGGACAAACCTGCGGAACTTGAACTTGGTTGCGCGGGAGTTGTGCAGAAAATTCGCGTGGAAGAAACCGCCAAGATATTCGTGGCTCTTCCAGTTACTAACGCATCCTGATAGTTCTGGCTTAAGGTTTTATAAATATTCCAACGGCCAAATGCAACTGAGTCAACAAAATGAGTATCGGAGGAGAAGTTGATTCCATCAATTTGAACAAAAGTTCCACCAGTATTTGGTCCAGAGGTTGGAGCAAATGACTTGATTTGACTAGTGACGTACGTGTAGCCAGCTAGCCTTGTTATTGTTTTTGGAGGAATACTACCACTATATGTCAATGTGACATCCACTATGCCCGCAAAATTAGCAGGCGTCACCGCGTTCACTTGTGTGGATGAAATCACAACAACTCCCGTTGCCACTGTGGTTCCAAATGACACTGATGTTGTGGTGAGCAAGTTCGTGCCTGTAATAGTCACCGATGTTCCACCATCTGTCGTTCCAACATTTGGGGTGATACTGGTAATGCTTGGTCCAGATGCGTAATAGATAAATCCGCCTGCCAAAGTCGCGGTTCCGCCAGCAGTTGTTACGGCGACATCTTTGGCGCCAACCGTTCCAACAGGTGTCACCGCGGTGATTTGGGTGTTGGTAACAACAACGAAACTTATCGCCGCAGTGCCGCCAATAGTCACGCTAATGGCTCCAGTGAAATTAGTTCCGGTGATTGTGATCGGCGTTTGGCCACTCACTGGCCCCGAATTTGGAACGACCGTGGTAATGGTGGGAGAATTGGCGGTATAAGTAAATGCGCCCACAGCGGTGGCGCTTCCATTCGGGGTTGTCACAACAACATTTTGCGCTCCAGCAGTGCCGACTGGAGTCACAGCGTTGATCTGAGTGGAAGAAATCACCGTAAAGGATGCGACTGCAAAACCAACAGTCACGCTTGTTGTGCCTGTAAAACCAGTTCCAATAATAGTGATGGCCGTTCCACCACTCGTTGGTCCCGAACTTGGAGTAACTGAAATAATGGTGGGAGCTGTAACGGCTACATAGGTGAACGTGGCTGGCAAAGAAGGGCCGCTTGAGTTAGTGACAATTAGTTCTTGCAGGCCAAGCGTTCCAGCAGGAGTGACCGCGGTGATTTGGGTGGGGGAAACCACAACAATAGATGTGCAGGATGCGAAGGCAATGGTCACATCAGTTGTTCCAGTAAAGTTTGTTCCAGTGATCGTGATTGGCGTACCGCCAGTGGTTGGTCCCTGATTCGGGTTGATGGACGTGATGGTGGGGAGTTGAGCGAATGCGGGTGTTGAAGTGAACGCCAAGAACGTGATGGCAAACAGAAAGAAAATCTGAAACAGATTCTTGCGGGGCAACGTTCCTGTGTGGGTCATGATTCGCAGTTCCTTGACTAAATAGATTCGTTCACAACGAAAAGTGGGGGTGGTTGGGTCAGTGAAATTGAACGCATTTTGGGGCGGCCAATTGGTCGGGTAACTATACCAATATTTTTTTCAAACAGATCCATGTAAGTGGCGAAAAAGCTGCAAATGCAGAGAGCTTTGGGGGCGTGGATCAATGTTCAAAGCGCATCAAAGTACTTCTTTGCGCATCAAAGCACTTCTATGCGCTGGGCAATGTCTCGGGTTTCAAGCGCTATGACCAATTCCTCCAGGTCGCCTGCGAGCAACTTCTGCAAGTTGAACGATTGCTCCACGCGGTGGTCCACGGCAATGTTGTCTTTGTAGCGGTACGTACGAATTTTCTCCGCGCGCTCGCCGCCGCCAATCATGTTGCGTCGCAACTCGCCGCGCTTTGCCGCCGCGTCCGCAAGACGTCGCTCGTGCACGCGCGCGCGCAAAAGCCGCCACGCCTTGTCGCGATTTTGCAATTGACTACGCGTCTCTTGCATGCGCACTTCAATGCCGGTGGGTTCATGGATCAAGTGAACTGCCGTCGCCACCTTGTTCACGTTTTGTCCGCCAGGACCTTGCGCGGTGGTAAGAATTTCGCGCACCTCGGCGGGGTCCACTTGCGACTCAACTGTTTCGGGTTCGCTTAACACCGCCACCGTTGCGGTGGATGTATGAATGCGACCCGCGGCCTCCGTTGCCGGCACGCGCTTCACTTGATGCACGCCGCTTTCATAACCCAGCGTGTTCCAACAACCTGTTCCTTCAATTCGAATAATCGCATGCGTCACGCCGCCCGCGTCGCCAGGTTTGATTTCCATTTCGTCCCATTGCCAACTGTGAAGTTGCGCGGCAAGTCGATACATGTCCAGCAAATCGCCCGCCCAAATCGCGGCTTCAAGGCCGCCCACGCCGCAGCGAACTTCCAGAATAAGGCTGCCAATGGCTCGGTCATCCGCCATGACCAATGTGCGAATAAGCGCCTCCATGCTGGCGTCACGCGCCATGTGCAGCCCGTGAATTTCCCCGCGCGCCATGGCCGCGACATCGGCATCCGTGTCCTTGGAAAGCAATTCACACTCGCCCGCTTCACGCTCTAAGCGCCGCCATTGTCGCAGATTTTCAATCAACGGTTGCGCCGCTGCGCGTCGCTGCGACAACACTTTCACCTTGCGGTGATCGGAAATAATGTCGGGGTCGGAAAGTTGCGCTTCGTCTCGCGCAAAGTTGGCTTCTATCTCATTGAGTTTTTCAAGCAGTCGCGGAGATGGTTGCATGAGGTTTATTTTTGATAGAAAAATTTTTGCGCGTTGCAGTGAATTGAGAAATGAAATGGGTGTCGGTTTGTAAAGCCAGGTTGTAGACGCGTCCGCAAAGAAAGATCAATTGAGCGCGTCAACGCCGCGCGTGAAAAGAAACAGCCGCGCTGGTGAGAGCGCGGCCGTGACAAATTTCAAATTGCGTAACTACTTCTTCTCTGGCTTGGCGGCAGGCTTGGTGGCGGAGGATTTCGCATCCTTGGCATCCTTGTCGCCTTCCTTCTTAAAGTACGCGCCAGCAAACTTCTTTTGGAAGCGTTCAACGCGTCCCAAGGTGTCCACGAAGGACTTTTGTCCCGTGTAGAAAGGGTGCGAACCCGACCACACTTCGACATTCATTTCAGGAACGGTCGCGCCGACGGTCAACACATGTTGGCCACGAAAGTTCACTTTGCAATCTGCGTACCACTTTGGATGAGTTTCTTTTTTCATTGGTTGCTCCGAGGGACGAAGATCCTAGCGGTTTTGCCGCGCAAACTCAAGGGGTGTGCGCATGTCCCATTCGGCGGGTCGACATTGCATGGAAAGTGGCGGTTTTTGACGAGTTGGGTATGCTTGCCTCTCCGATTCCCCTGTAGCTCAGTTGGTAGAGCGAGCGGCTGTTAACCGCTAGGTCACTGGTTCAAGTCCAGTCGGGGGAGTTTTGGAAGGAACCGCATCCAAGCCTGGCTTGTGATGCGGTTTTCTTTTGGGGTGAATTTATTTATTGTGCCGCAGCATCTTAATGCTCTTGATCAAGCGAGTCGTTGTGATTCATTCACTGGCGTGCAAATGAAATCACTTGCGCGCCGCGTGATACATGGCATTAGCGCGCTTGAGAGAATGAGCAAGCGAACCCATGAGTGGCATTGCTGAACTTTTTTGAAGCGCGCTATGCGCGCGCGATGATTTCAAGCACCGTTGGCGTGAGCATGATGGATTGCGGATCTTGTTCAGCGCGCGCCAATTCTTCAAGAACATTCGCGGCGAACGCGTTGTCCACTTGTCCCAGTTCAACAAGTCGCGGTACATACGTGCGTATAAAACCCGCGGGCCACTGCCACAGCGGCTCATGTGGACGCGCCGCGCGCGCGATGGGCTTGATGGACATAATTTCAAAACCTTGCAGGCGCAATTCTTTCAGCAGTGTTCCCGCGATGTTGGCGTTGCCGCCGCGAGCGCTGAAACTTTTCATGGCCGCCTGTGTGAAAGAGTCAATACCAGGCGTGGGTG
>CAIWNO010000084.1 GCA_903914045.1 uncultured bacterium
AAAAGTATTCGTGCCAGAAACGGCGGTCGCCATTCTTGGTGGCCTTCTTCCACATGGGAACCAAAATCTTTTCCACCGCGCGAAACGCCTCGTCCTCTGGAATGCTGGTGTCGGTCACGCGGCGCATGCGCTGCTTTAGAATTTTGGTGTCGTCCTGCTTTGTGAAATAGCGGTACTCGGGAAAATCTTTGTAGCCGTGATGCGCCACCAAACGAAACAGCGACTCCTCTAGGTTTGCGCCCGTTACGGAAAGTCCATGCACAAGACCAGCGCGAATGGCTGGCGCAAGCGTGATGCCAAGTTGCGCCGAACTCATGGCGCCCGCCAAGGCCCAATACATTTTTCCGCCGCCACCAACGTGGTCCCAATAGGCGTACAACGCGTCGCGCGTGGCGCGCGAATTAAAGTTCATGTAGTTGCGGGAAACAAAATCAAGAATGGGCAGGGCGGACTTGGTCATTGGGTTGGTCGTTGGCTTCGTGATTGGCTTGGTCGTCTTGGGCATGGAAGGTGATGTATATCAGGTGCGGTTGCGGCCATGTTGCGCGCACTACGTGTTGCGCAGATTGAAACTTCAAGCGCATTCACTCACGTCCACTCATTTCCACGCGGCGGCGCCGATTAATTTCTCAAACTCAATCTCATCGCGCACTTGAATGTCGTCAAGGCCGCGCAAAGGAATGTGTGGAAACAACGCGCGCGCGCGGTCAATCACGCCTTTGTGCAGCGCCGCAAAGCGCCAGCCTTGGCGCTGGTAAAAACGAATCGCGCGTGAATTGTCATTGGTGGTTGTTAAATAGATGCGACCGCAACCTTGTGTGAGCGCATGCATTTCGGCCGCGCCAAGCAACGCGGCGCCCGTGCCAGGAGAAAGCGTGCGGCTACTCAGCGTAATCACTTCGCATTGCCAACCGCCCGCGTCCATGTTCAGCGTGACAAGCCCCGCGAACTCGCCATTCACTTCGGCCACAAAACCTGGCAACGCGTCGGCTTGGTGGCAACAACCCAGCGACCAAATTTGATGGGAGTGCCAATGTTTTTCCAGTTCCGCACGCACGTTGGCAAGGTCGCGCGGTTCAATTGGGCGGATCATCGGCGTGGTTTGCGACATGGGTCTTAGCGTATCAATCATGCGCAGTTTGCTTCTTTCCAAAGGCGATGTGTCCGCGGCGCTTGCCACCATGCAATTCAAATAGCAATCTCAAACGCAAGTATTCATTGCCCGCATACGATTCTGTTGTCCGCACGCGGCGTGAGCAACCATGAATTCTCCAAGCATAATTTTGTTCGATGGCCAGTGCAATGTGTGCAACACATTTGTGCAATTTGTCATTCGCCGCGATCCCGCGGGAAAGTTTCAATTTGCGCCGCTGCAAAGCGAGCAAGCCGCACGCGCGCTGCAAGCCGCCGCGTTCAAGCCCACGTTAAGCGATCAACCCGTGCGAACGTGCGTTCCAACTTCAAGCACGCCACAAACTTCATCACCAACTTCAAGCACGCCACAAACTTTATCACCAACTTCATCACCAACTTCAAGCACGCCACAAACTTTATCACCAACTTCATCACCAACTTCAAGCACGCCACAAACTTTATCACCAACTTCATCACCAACTTCATCACCAACTTCACCACCAACTTCACCACCAACTTCGCCAACTCCGCCACCACTTGATTCAATCATGCTCATTTGCCAAGGCAAAGTGCTACTGCGCTCCGACGCCGTACTTTCCATTGCGCGCGGACTACGCTTTCCGTGGCCATTGCTCACCGTATTTCGCATTGTGCCGCGCCCCATTCGCGACGGCGCATACCGCATCGTCGCGCGCAATCGCTACCGCTGGTTTGGTCAGTGCAACATTGGCTCGCGCACCACGACATCAACTTCCAATATCAAATCGCGATTTCTATAAACACCAACACGGCGGTAAGCAAAAGTCGCCGCTTCAGCACATTCAATTATGTCAGCGTGAAATTGTGAATGCCCCTTCGCCGCTACGCACATGCTGAGCGACAAGCAATGCCACTGGAAAAGATCGTCAATTCGCTTTATCAGCGCGCGACTTTGGCAAACTTTCAACGTTCACATGTGATGTCAGTGCCGCGGCGACCTGCGCCATTTCCTCCAGCCTTTTCACTTTCTCACGGAACGAAAGTTTTCTAAACGCCTCGTGCTGCGATTGTCGAAGTCCTTGAAATGTTCCAAGCCGCCAATCTGGTGACTCGCGTTCAGTCATTTCATACCTCCATGAATCTGGCGCAATTCAGCAATGTCAGCCAAGTCCTGCGGCCGACCCGCGTCAGCTTTCATACGCAATAAAGTTTCAAGCCGCACAATGCGTAGCGGCACGCCCGGCGCCACATCAGTCACCATGGCAGCGCCGTACTCGGTATTGAAGTCAAGCGGTTCAATCACAAAGATGTCAATCGGTGTCTCGGCATGCTGTTCGCTATGAAAGGGCAACACCACCATTGCTCGCTCGGAAATCCAACGTGATCGCTGCGAAGGGTCAGCCATTTGCTGCGAGGTCACCGGAATACGTGGGTGATAGCCAAGCCCAGCGAGCGCGGCAAACGCTGCGTTGATGCAAGGCGCGTCAAGGCGAATGACAAGATCCAAATCTTGTGTCTGACGACCGTATCCATGAGCCACTACGGCTAGTCCGCCCACAACCAAAAAATAAACTTCAGCGTTATTGAGCGCGCGGGCTATGGATTCAATGCTGCTCAGTTTCACTTGAGACCCTGCAATTCTTTGTGATTGCGGAGTTGAATTGACATGGTGTTCAGCATACGAGATCCGGTCTGTACAAAGGCATCTATTTGTGGGCGCATGACGGCAACCGTGCTACCCTTTGACCTCAATTCAACCACAGGAGAGATCATCATGACCACAGCTACCAAATGTCCATTCGCGGGCGGATCAACAATC
>CAIWNO010000085.1 GCA_903914045.1 uncultured bacterium
AACTCAGGATATGGAACTCACAAGAGTTTCTACTGCAATCGCAGAAAAAACCAATGCCTTGCGGAATCTTCTTGACCAGATATATGCATTGGAAATTGATGCCGGCGTCAAGATGCAGCACCTGCATGACCTGCTCTTGATACACCATGATGCCGTAGGTTTCTGCGGTCAATCGATCCACCACGTCGTGCAACTTGGGCACGGACTGGCGCTTGTTTTTACGCGAATTGAAATCCGGAATCAGATCCATTGGGCCAGGCCGAAACAAGGCATTTGCCGCGATTAAATCCTCTAAACGGTCGGGCTGCATGTCCACCAACAACTTGCGCATTCCGCCCGATTCAAACTGGAAAATACCCATGGTGTCGCCGCGTCGAAACAGGTTCAACACGCGCTGGTCATTGGTGGCAATGCGATCAAGATCAATTGGATGCGCGCCGCCATCTCCAGCCACGCGGCCAACCGCGCTCCATATGGCGGCTTCATCTAGGCCAGCGCGAATCATGGTGCGACAACGCTCAATGGTGGTCAGCGTGCGCAGACCAAGAAAATCCATTTTCAACAAGCCCGCTTGTTCGCACGTTGGCCCGTCCCACTGCGTGACAATTTCCTCACCAGCGCTGGTGGCGCGGCATAACGGAACAATCTCATCCAAGGGTCGCGTTGCAATGACCACGCCCGCGGCGTGAATGCTGGCGTTGCGCGCGTGGCCCTCAAGCGCCAGCGCATGTTGCATCACTTTGGCGATCAACGGATCCGCGCGCATCGCATTTTGCAATTCAGGTTCGCGATCAATTGCCTCCGCAAGCGTGATGTTCAATTCTTGTGGCACCAAATTGGAAAGACGCTGTCCATCCGTGGGCGTCAAGCCCATCACGCGCGCCACATCCTTCACCGCGGCCTTGGCCTTCAATCTTCCAAAGGTGATGATCTGCGCCACATGCCCATATTTCTGGCGCACATAGTCCAACACTTTGGCGCGGCCATCTTGGCACATGTCCACGTCAATGTCGGGATATTCATTGCGATCCGGATCGGTAAAACGCTCAAAAAGCAGCCCAAATTGCTCAGGACACGCGTTGGAAAGACCCAGCACAAATCCCACCATGGTTCCCACGCCGCTGCCTCTGGCAATGGCCGGAATTCCATTCTGCCTGGCCCAATTCACAAAGTCCCAAACAATTAAAAAATACGCGGAGATATTTTTGTCCGCCAGAATGTTCAACTCGCGTTCAAAGCGCGCGCGAATGGTGGCGGTGATTCCGTCCGCGCCGTAGCGCCACACCAAGCCAGCCTCCGCCAATTCATACAGCGCTTGGTCGCACTCCTTCTTGGCCGCGGCTCGGTCCTTGTCCGTGGCGTTGGTGGCGTCAAAGGGTTGCAATTCATAGGCGCGGCAAAATTCCTTGAACACCTCGGTGGCATCAAGGTCCGCCGCAATTTTTTTCTGCTTGTTTTTTTTCACGCGCACAATCGGCGCGTGACTTTCGCCATGTGGCAACTCAACATTGCAACGCGCCGCAATAGCGCACGCGTTCTGCAGCGACTCTGGAACATCCGCAAACAGCGTCGTCATTTCCTCCGGGCTCTTCACATACAACTGCTCCGGATACTTCATGCGATCCGGCGTGTCCTTGTTCTTGGCCATGCTTATGCAGCACAGCGTGTCATGCGTGTCATGATCTTCTTGGCGCAAAAAATGCGCGTCATTGTCGCACACCACGGGCAATTTCAAATCCTTGGCCAGCTTTTGCAGCAGCGGATCAATGCGCCATTGATCCTGGTTATGCCTCTGCAATTCAATGTAAAAACGCGGCTCGCCACGCTCATTCTTTCCAAAGTTCTTGGCGTGCCACAACGCCTCGGCGCGCGCGTCCTGCCAATGTTTGTCATCTTGATTTTGCGCGAACAAGCTCAAGTGAAATGCGATGCTTGAACCCAAGTGGCCATTGATGGCGATAATGCCCTCGCCCCATTTTTCCAACGTGCTCTTGTCCATGCGCGGCTTGTAATAAAAACCATTCAGGTACGCGTCGGAACTTAACTTCATCAAGTTGCGCCAGCCCGTTAAATTTTCCGCCAGCAACACAAGATGAAATCCACCATCCTTCACGCCGGTGTGCGTGCGGTCGCCGCGATCGCCTAGCGCGACATAGGCCTCTATTCCTAAAATTGGTTTAACGCCGACCTCGCGCGCCGCGTTGTAAAATTCAACCGCGCCATGCAAGTTGCCGTGATCGGTCAACGCCACGGCGTCCATTCCCAATTCCTTCACGCGCTCAACCAACCGCTCAATGCGATTGCCACCATCAAGCAAGCTGTATTCGCTATGCAAGTGAAGGTGAACAAACTGTGGCCTTTGCGTGGCGTGAATATCGTCGGGCACTGAAGCTCCTCTTCAAGTATTGATCAGCGAACAAAGCAATAGTAATCACCTTCCACTCCCCATCCAAAATTCGTCAGGTTGTCCACAATCGCACGCTCAACCCGTTGGCGCTGGACACTGCTGCGCCACCAACTGCAACCAACTGTGGCGTAAACTTCCGGTCAAATCGCCAGGTTTTCCCGCGCCAATGATGGCTTTTTCAACCCGCACCACCGGCAACACGCCCCACGCCGCGTTGGTTAAAAAACATTCGTCCGCGGCCAACACATCGTCTATTGAAATGGCCTTGCGCTGAACCGTCACGCCTTGAGTTTGCGCAATCTCCATCACGGTCTTGCGGGAAATTCCTGGCAACACCGGGCTTGCCGTGTCCTCATCACCAGACGGCGGCGTCAAAAGTTTCCCCGCCTTCACAAGAAAAACATTGCTGGTGCAGCCGCACGCCAAGTGTCCGCGCGTGTCAAACCATATCGCCTCGCTGGCGCCAGCGCGCGCGGCTTGCCGCAACGCAAACAGACGCGGCCAATACGCCAAAGTTTTGTGCGCCGCAAATCGGTCGGAATTGGACACCCGCTGATCCGACACCATCACGCCCACACCGCGTTGAAACAACTCCGCGGGAAATGGCGTGGCCGCGCTGGCCACGATCAACAATGTTGGATCGGTGCGAACGGGTGCTGCCGCGTCCGCACCCACGGTCGCATCTTGCTTTTCATCTAGCGCCGTTTCACGCGCGGCGCGCAACATGTTCACCACGCCCCCTGTCAACGTGATGCGAATTCGCGCGTCGCTGTCGCCCCACTTGCTCACCACTTCGCCCACCGCTTGCGTCAGCGGTTCAAGATGCAGTGAACTCATCAACTCAAGTTCGGTGGCGCTGCGTCGCAAGCGCTGCAAATGATCTTGCAGGCGAAACACCTTCCCATTGCGCGCTTGCAGCGTTTCAAACAACCCCACTCCATGTTGCAACCCCGCGTCAAGCGGCGAAAGCTTTGCATGGTCGGAGCCAAGAAACGAACCGTTGAACCAGATCACCATGCCTACAAGGTAACGCATGGCAAAAAGAAAGCCGAGCATTCAAATTGATTGAATGCTCGGCTTGAAATGACTTCTTTGTGCGAAGGCCGAATCCTACTTCAGACCGTGACCAACACAATTTGTCCTTGATCATCAAGCACTTCAATGGACTTCATTTGATTCAGATTCATGGCCAGCAACTGTGCGCCTGTGATCTTGCTGCCACCGATCAACTTGCCCATCTGCACAGTCGAGCCATCTTTGTTGTTCAGTCGAACGGTGTAATCCTTGTTGGTCTGCAAACCATATCCAATCAAGAAAGATTCATTGGTCTTCTGATTGGTATAAAGAATGGCTGCGATATTCTCGTGTCGTGTGGTGACCAAAGACAACATCTGGCATGGGGTAGCCAAGAATTGGTTGAAAGTGGGACCCAACTGTTTCACACTTTCAGATTCAGTCCACTGATTCAACGCAATGCGATTGGAATCCATGGCTTTGTTGGCGATCACGGTCACCCACATGAATGTGGCCAACAGAGATGCCGCCAAACCCACCGTCGCCGCACGCCAGGCCATCAGTGTGCGATTCATTGAGCGCACACGAATGGCGCGTCGCTCAAATTGAAGGTGTTGCTCCACATCATCCGATCGATTCGTTGTTCCGGTGGCATATTCCGCCTCATTGGTCACTCGCGTGTTGCGCAAAGCCCCAATGGTTGCGATGGGAGCAAGTCCCTGAGTCGCATCGTCAATTTCAGCCAAGACAGCGCCAATGACCTTGTTGCGCAGAAACGCAGGTGGTTCCTCATCGGAAACCAATTGAAGATCGGAGGCGATACTTGCTTGCAATGCGCGAATTTCTTCTTGCACCATGCGCGGAGCTTCTAAAAAGCTACGACTAAAATAAGCAGCTTCATCGGCCTCAAGCATGCCAAGGGCATCTAAGGAAGCCATCTCAAGCAATTCATCTCGTCGCATTGGTTCGGGAGTAGTCATTTCCACAATCTCCATCGGTCCAAGAGCCGTTGCCCTTTAGACCTAATTGGTTTGCCGCATCACAAAATGCAACAAACTTCCTTTTTGAATTACTCCTGCAGTCCAACTTAGACCACGAACGAGGAGTAACCCTGAAATCAAGAATCCGTTTGGATCCTTGCCACTCCCTCATTGTCAACTTCATATTCGTACCCAATGTGTCCAAGGCTGCATCAAAGCCGAAAAATTTGAAGATAACTTTGACGCATCCCAGCTCATCCGTCACAATTCATATGAATGTTGATTTTTTGAAGCAAACAAGCGCCTATCCCTTAGGTCCGAAAAATAAAGCCTGCGAAGGGCGACTTCGCAGGCTTGATTCATTTATTTGTTTCTACAACCAGAAGCAAACAAGAAATGATACGGATTGGCTTTATGCAATTTCTTCAGAAGCGCCACCCATACGTTCACGCAAACGACCTAACCCTCGGCTGAGAGCGCTTTTAATTGTTCCAAGCGGAATATTCAATTGCTCACTGACTTCACGAAGGGTGTATCCCTTCAAATACGCACGCTCAATCACTTCGCGTTGTAACTCAGGCAATTCGGCAATTTTGGCTCGAATGGCCTGGTTTCCTTCGTTGGTCACCATAGGTTGCGCGGCGTGGTTAGAACGCTCATTCAATTGCTTAAAACTGCTGTTATCCGCTTCAAAACCAAGTGTTTCTGGACGCGAACTCTTGCGACGCAATTTGTCAATTAAAAGGCGACGGGTAAGCAACATCACCCATGTCACCAAACGTGCTCGACGGTAATCAAATCGATCCGCCGTCTTCCACAGTTGTACAAAAATTTCTTGAACGGCATCTTCGGCTTCGGCTCGGCGCGTCAAAACTTGGCGCGCGGACTTGAACACTAAAGCTCCAAATGCATCATATAACTCAGCGATTGCGGCTTCATCACCTGAAGCAACTTTCGACATAAAAACCCACTCTTCTTCGCCTGATTGAAAGGTCATTTCCACTCCTCCTGGTTGTAAGCGGTTCCCATTATTAGGAACCACCATGAAAAGAACTTACTGCGACTTTTTGAAAAGTCACGAAGAATTTGAAAATATTTTGTACTTTTGCAAAATACGTGTCAAGATAGTGTTGTGAGGCTTGGATTGGGTGTGAGATGATTCTCGCAGACAGAGTTGTTATCGGATGAAAAACCTTGCCGACACATCTTTGAACCAGTCAAACCGCCGAATTTCGGCGAATGGTTTTAGTCTTCTTGAACTCCTCATCACGCTTTCCATCATCGCCATTTTATTTGGCATGATGGTGCCAACATTTAAAGGCGTCCGTGGCACAGCTGAAAAATTAATGTGCGCCAACAACATGCGCTTGATCTATTACGGGCTTCATGGATATGCCAACGATAACAATGGCCGATTGCCTTACAGCGCTCATGCTGAGCAAAACCGTTTGCAAGAAACAATGGCGCTCACCACCGATCCTGGTGAAGACCAAAAATGGGATGGTCTTGGATTGCTGTGGTATCCAGAAGGTGGTGGATACCTTGACAATTGCAACTGCTTGTTCTGCCCTTCGCATCACGGACATCATTTTCTTGCGGATGCGCAGGAGAAATTAAATTCTCCGTCCAATTTTCCAAACACAAATTTGGGTGATGAAAAGTTGTACTGCAATTATCAATACTCTGGCGATCAATTTAAAAATGGCAAAAATTCAAATAAGCATGAAAGACTCTTTTTCAATGATGCGCACCATCAAAACTCCGTCATTCTGACCGACGGCATGCGAACAGCCAGCGACTTCAATCACATCAACGGCGGCAATGCGCTCAGCACTGTGGGAAGTATTGAATGGTTTGCCCCGACAAAGTCAATGGGATACAACTTAAGCAATTTGCCTGTTGGCCAGACGGAACTTCCGCTGAAAGAGCAAGCGGATAAGTTCAACGGTATTTGGATTTCGATTCAAGACGCCAAATAAACCGCTGAATTTACAGCGGCGCAAGCGTAACCACGTTCATTCGATGTTTGGAAACTCCGGGGTCCGCTGTGACGCTTGAAAGAGCGCGCAAGGTTGGCGCCAGCAACACATGATCAATGGACCACAGCGGAAAGAGCCGTGGCCACGACGTGCGCAAGCCCGAACCGGCCTGCGCCCATGAGTCGTGAAAAGTTGGAAAGACGCGTGACAAAATTAAACTCCCCGGCAGTGCGTTGAAATCACCAACGACAATATCCACTTCGCCAAGATCACCACGGCGAATGTCTGTCAACAGTTCTTGCGCCACTTTGATGCGCGACAATGTTGGCTTGCTTGGCAAATCAACCATGGCAATGCGAAGTGCTCGACCATTCCACGATGGCGGCCTCACAACAAACTTGGCCACCCACACCATGTCAAGACCTTTGCCAGTGGCCGCAATCACCCGTGCTTCTTCAATTGGGAATGTTGTCACGCACGCGAATGGTCCGGCGCCCGCGCTGAAAAATTTTTCGCCAGCCCATTGGTGAACGCACTCTTGCGTTGTGATTGAACCGCGGTTGCTGATTAAAAATAAATCCACGGCATGCTCCGCGGAAATAGTTGCAAGCGCAGTCATGCTGCGCGGATCGTTGCCGCTTGGATGATCCGTGTTCCACTGCACAATGCGAATGTCTTGCGGTGATGGCGCGACATGATCTGACCACGGTCGAAAATCTCCGCGCACGGCGGCGCCAACGGCCAGCGCCGCGCACGCCAAGCCGCCCCACCTGCGCAGACGATGTCGACGACGATCTCCAGCGCGACACGCCAGCCATACAAACCCAAATGCGACAACACCCAAAGTTGGAATCCAGGAAATCCACTGCACGAGACTGTTTCTGTCCCCAATGATCCGCCCGATACACCAGATAAAAAACAGGCTGAACCATGCGATGTCAATGGCGATGGCGGCCCAATCCCAACGCGTGCGCTTGGCTTTGGGCGGCATCGTGACTTCGACGGTGTGCGCAGCCGCTTCGGTCATGCCAAAATTTCCGTGGGTGCCGCTTTGGCAGAACGCTTTGGGCGGCGGCATCTTAAAAGTGGGAATTTGGGCAACATGCTTCTACTATCGGCTTGCAAACCCCAAATGAATGGGCTTTCTCACAAAGAGAATCCAATTCTAATATGTTTGGCATCGCTCTTGCACTATGGAATTGTCCCCGAAGATTCGTGGACAGAAAAGGAACACAACAATGGCTGGAAAAATTATTGGAATCGATTTAGGAACAACAAATTCATGCGTCTCCGTCATGGAGGGTGGTCAACCGAAAGTGTTGATCAACTCTTCGGGCAGTCGCACAACCCCAAGCGTGGTTGGATTTACCGAGAAGGGCGAGCGACTGGTTGGCCAGCCCGCGCGCCATCAGCAGGTGACCAATCCAAAGAACACCGTGTTCAGCATCAAGCGATTCATGGGTCGCCGTCATAGCGAAGTTGAGGGCGAAGAGAAGATGGTGCCGTACGCGGTCACTGGTGGCTCGCAAGATTTGGTCAAGGTGGAAATTCGCGGCAAGGAATATACGCCGCCAGAAATTAGCGCCATGATTTTGCAAGAGCTGAAGAAAGTGGCTGAAGATTATCTGGGCGAGAAAGTGGATCGCGCGGTCATCACTGTGCCGGCGTATTTCAACGACAGTCAGCGCCAAGCCACCAAGGACGCTGGTGAAATCGCTGGCTTGCAAGTGGAGCGCATTATCAATGAGCCAACCGCCGCGGCGCTGGCCTATGGTTTGGAAAAGAAAAAGAACGGCCGCATTGCCGTGTTTGATTTAGGCGGCGGAACATTTGACGTCAGCATTTTGGATATTGGCGACGGCGTATTTGAAGTCATGGGCACCAACGGCGACGGTCATCTTGGTGGCGACGACTTTGATCAACGCTTGATCGATTTCATTGCGGAGGAATTCCGCAAGAAGGAAGGCATTGATGTCCGCAAGGACGCCATGGCTTTGCAACGACTGAAGGAAGCCGCTGAAAAAGCCAAGATTGAGTTGTCCAATCAACTTGAAACCGTGGTGAATTTGCCGTTTATCACGGCGGATCAAAGTGGCCCGCGCCATTTGCAAGTCACCGTGACGCGTTCGCGCTTTGAGGACATGTGCAAAGATTTGTTCGATCGTTTGCGTGGTCCATGCGAGCAAGCCTTGCGTGACGCCAAGTTGTCGCCCAAGGACATTCAAGAAGTGGTCATGGTTGGTGGATCCATTCGCATTCCAAAGGTGCAAGACATTGCCAAGGATATTTTCCAAACGCAAGAACTTGACCGCAGCATCAATCCTGACGAAGTGGTTGCCATTGGCGCCGCCAT
>CAIWNO010000086.1 GCA_903914045.1 uncultured bacterium
AAAATCAACAAGCCTTCAAACGCGTCCAAGCGTTCCACCGCAAAATCCATCACGGTTCCAGCCTCGGGCGCGCTTTCAAATTGGTTCAGCGGACACACGCCTTGGCTCTTGGGTCCAAACTCAACCATCACATCGCCACCTTGCACGCGGATAATTGTTCCAGTGCGGGTGTGGCCATCGCCCTTCACTTTGGGCAGGGCTTTCTTTTCCGGAATAATTCCCAGCATGTCGTTTTCGCTCAACCCCGCCAAAGCTTGCTCCATTTCTTGAGCAAGCAAGTCGTCCATTTTAAATGGCGTTGCGGCAGATTGCGAGGCGGGCGGATTTGATGGCTCGTTGGGCGGTATTGACATGTTGTTTCTAGGTGAGGCAGGGCATCCTATCCACGAATCGTCCCATTTGGGTGCAACTTATGGCAACAGAATCAGTCATGATTGCGTAAAGTTGAGCACCCTTGAGGCGTCCGCTCAAATAGGTATATTCTCAGACCTCGATTTTCTGAGATGTATTTGACCTAACTCTAGACCACCACATTCGAATTGAATTTGAAATTGACATCCAAACCACTTACGAGAAAATCTGAACCGCATGGCCAAGAATAAATCTGCATGGGGCCTTGAAATTGGCGCGCACGCTATCAAGGCCATTCGTCTGGAAAATAATGGCGGTGAAGCCACCATCACGGACTTCGCGTGCATTCCACACGGCAAGCCATTGACCACTCCCGATGTTGATGTGACTGAAATGACTCGTCTCACTATTGGGCAATTAATGGTTGCCAAGAATCTTGATGATCAAACCGTGGTCATGTCTCTTCCTGGACATTCGGCGCTGGCGCGTTTCGCCAAATTGCCGCCAGTAGAACCCAAGATGATTCAAAACATTGTCAAGTTTGAAGCGGTGCAGCAAATTCCGTTTCCAATTGAAGAAGTCGAGTGGGATTATCAAACATTTGTTAGCGCCGACAATCCTGAAGTGGAAGTTGGAATTTTTGCCGTCACCAAAGAACGCATTCAGGAAAAACTGAAGCTGTACGCCGAATTCAATCTTCGTCCAGAGATTGTCACGTTGGGGCCTTTGGCGGTCTTTAATGCAATGTCGTATGACCTTTCGTTGCCCGCGGACCACAAGCCCGTGATTATTTTGGACATCGGAACGCAATCAAGCGATGTGGTTGTCGCCGACAACAGTCGATGTTGGATTCGCACTTTCCCGCTTGGTGGAACGCATTTCACAGAAGCTCTTGTAACTGCCTTTAAACTGTCCTATGGCAAAGCGGACAGTTTGAAAGCCAACAGCGCCATCAGCCAGCATGCCCGACTCATGATGCAAGCCATGCGTCCAGTCTTTGGTGATTTGGTGCAAGAAGTCCAGCGCTCTATCGGTCACTATCAAATGAATCATCCTGAAAGTCCCCTGAACACGGTGTTGGCTGTTGGAAGCACGTTTCGCATTCCTGGGCTGCGAAAATTTTTGGGTCAGCAATTAAATGTGGAGATTGAGCGGGTAGATGACTTCAAAAGAATCCGTATCGAAGGCAGAGAAGCAGCTGATTTTTCGGCAAATTCAATGAATTTTGTCACCGCGTATGGGCTTGCTCTTCAAGGCATTGGTCTGAGCCGCATCAGCGTCAATCTTGCGCCGGTGAGCGGGCTGAAGGAAAAAGTGTGGGCCGCTAAAAATAAATGGTTCATTGCCGCCGCAAGCATCGCGGTCGTTGGTTCTGCGGCCATGTTTGCGGCTCCAACATTGAATCACCAACATTTGGAATCGCTCGATTTGTCCAAGATCACATTGGTCATCAAAAAAGGCGAGCAACTTCAAAGTCAATTGAAGGAAGTCAATGCTGCGGGCAATGCGGGCGCGCTTTCGCTCAACATGGAGCGCCTTTTAAATGAGCGCAATGTGTGGCCGTGCATTGTCAATGACGCCGTGCAAAGCACGTTGTCCGCCAATCCAACGGATGAAGTCACCGCCACAAATTTTGAAGTGATTCAAAAAATTCCTGCAGCCGATCGCAAGCGCATCGTGCTTGAAAATTTGTCTGGAAAATATTCTTTTGATGAGGCAGCAAACAAGCGAAACATTGTGGTCACCATGAATATTGAATTCGCCAATCCAGGAAAGAAAACATTCCTAAAGGATTCCATTCAAAAATGGCTGCGCGACAACGCCGATCGAGGCGACAAAGTTCCTTACATCATTCTTCCTGATTCCATTGCCTTGAGTGGGGAATTAAGCGAAAGGGTCATGCCAGGCGGCTCGACTGGCAAAGGCAAGGATGGTCAATCCGCTGCAAGTGAAGGTGACATCTCTTTAGGTGATAGTGGAGGTGTTGGCGGCATTGGCAAAGGCGCTGGAACCAACGCCGGCGGTGACCCCAACGGCGGCGGTGACACCAGTGGCGAAGCAGGGAGTAGTGGAGTGGCAAGTGGCTCCTCTGGGCGTGGGCGCACTCGGGATGTTGGAACCAAAATCAAAGCCGGCAAGGCCAATATGTCGCAGGGAACATCCGCCGCAACCGAGGCCATGTCCGAGGCCACCGAGCCAGAACCAGTAGCACAATCCGAAACTCAGACCGAGGTGACCAAGAGCAGTAAAGCGGGCAACGTAACGGCCGTTGAAGTTGTATTCGATCTTGAAAAATTTGCCCCAATTGAGGATGAACCCACGGTCTATGGTCCCGGCATGACGGTGTATCGCGGAGTGATTGTGTTCACAGTCCAACTACGCGATGGCTCCACGGCCAAAGTTGAAGGAACACCTACATCATGAATGTTCCAAAAATAGATCTTAAAGCCCTGAAAAACATTGACTATTCCAAAGCCGTTGATTTTGCCAAGCGACGCGGAGTATTGGTCTCATCGGGTTTGGTCATACTGATTATTCCACTCACCGCGTGGTGGTTTCGCGGTGGAATGGTTGATTCCGTTATGGAAATCATGCAGAAGCGAAGCAAGGAATTTGACAAAATCACCTCGCTTGAAAAAGCGTCCGTCACAGTGCGCAACGCCACCGGAAATTCAGATACGACATCAGTCACTCTCAATCCTTCACTTATTGAAGCCCTGAAGGCGCGAAACGAATCTCTTGATGGTGAACTGAAAGGCGTCTACCAAATCGCGCTTGACCACAATAAAAAAAATCATGACATTGTAAAAACCGCACGAGTTGTTTTTCCGCAACCCAAAGATGAGGACAAGGATACGATTGAAGAAGAGTTCAATCCAGCGATTGTTAAGTTGTATGACGATTTTATTACAGCGCAATGGCTCGCCGCACCGCCAAGTATCGCCCAGGTTGCGCAAGCCGTTCAAAAAGGCGAATCCAATTACATTGAAAGTACGCTCAAAAGAAAAAATCGTTCTGAAGTGATACCCGAAGAAATAAGGGGGCTTGAAGAGGCTCTTATTTCAGCGCGTATCGCTTTCCTTGGCGAATGGACCCAAGACATTATGGTGTATGTCGATCCCGGCGCCATCCGTAAGCCACGCTTGAAGGGGGTGCTGTCACTTGACGCCATGTTTGTTCTGCAATGGGATTTTTGGGTTATCCAGGACATCTTCAGCGCAATTTCCAATGTAAATCATGGATCAAAGGGCATTATCAAAGAACCCGTCAAACGCGTGATGAGCATTCGCATTGACCCACCTACAAGCGCGGATGCCGCTGTTCCAGCCAGTACGGAAACAACTCCTGGGGAAGAACCTCCAGCGGCAGAACCCCCAGCGGCCGAGCCACCCGCCGAGCCACCCGCCGAAGCCGCGACTGCCGCAGCAACTCCAGGCGCTGAGGTCGCGTTAACTGGCGAAGCGATTGTGCCAACAACCGAAATTGTGCGTGACTATAAGCGTTCATTCACAGGCTTAAAGTCCTGTCAGTTGTATGACGTACGAAATGTAAAAATAAAGATAGTCGTGGCTACGGCGGACATTTTAAAAGTCATTGATGAATTTTCAAAACAAAATTTCATGGCGGTGACGCAATTGTCCATGGCGCCAGCAAATACTTTTCTTGCCGCTCGCCAAGGGTATATCTACGGAATGGAGCCTTGCAGCGAAGTGTCAATGGTTTTACAAACGGTGTGGCTACGCGATTGGACATCGGAGTTCATGCCAGTGGCTTTAAAAAATACAATTGGAACCCTCGGCGTGGACAAACCAGTTGAACCAGCCGCCGAACCAGCCGCAAAAGAAAGTAAACAGAATAATGAGGAGCCGAAATCATGAAAGGTATTTCTCTGGTCGAACGGCATTTTGAAAAAGCGGTCACAGTTCTTGTGGCGCTTTTGCTATGCGGTTATTTGGCTTACGATTATTTGCAACCCCAAATCGTCAAGATGGGCACAAAGACAGATGTTGGTCCAACCGATGTGAATGGACAACTTGAGAAGCAGGCAGGACAACTGGAAATAAAGCAGAACTCGCAGCAAAATCCAATTCAATTTCAGTCATTTGAGCCGGGTGCAGCTAAAAAATCCTATCAATCCAAGTTGGGTGAAATTGTCTCGTCACAGCCCCACGAAATTCCCAAAAATGCCCCAAGTTTGGCAACCAAACTCATGCCCAAGGCACAAGTTGGTGTGAATTGGTGGCACCAACCAACTTTCGCGGCTCCAATCATGGTCTCTCCTGTGGCGTGGTTTGGGGACGCACTGGAACCCAAAGCCACTGCCAAAAATCAGAAACTTCAAGAATTTGTGGGACCAACTTCAAATCCAGCAAATTTAGATGTCATTTGGACCAAGCCCACCGCGCGAATTAATTTGAAGGACATTCGCGCCGAATATCTTAAGGAAGACCTAGCAAAGACTCCGCCCCGCAAAGTTGCGCCAGCAAATTGGCGCAACAACGCCGTGTATTTCATAGATGTTGTTTTTCAAAGACAAGAGCAATTCCAAGATGGGTCTTGGGGTAAAGAAGAACAAGTGCCATTAATGTTTGGCGCGGACTTGTTCCGTGGAAAGACCTTTACGAATCGCAATGAAATTTTTGCGATACTGCGCGAGCAATCCGTTGAGACACAAATTTGTCAACCTGATTTTTATCCCACGCAGATAAAGAATTCCGCCGCAGGAAAAAAAACAGTCGCCTCAAACGCGGGTAATCAATCGACTGCGCCAGTGGGCGATCCCAAAAAAATCAAGGACCTTGAAAAGCTCAAGGCCGAGTTGGCGGATGTCCAGACTAAATTGCAAGAAGCCGGTGGCGAATGGGACGCCGAGATGGCTAAAAAAGAAAATGCGGATCGAAAGAAAAAAGGCTCTGGTGGAGATTCGGGTGGCGGAGGAAAGGGTGGCGGTAGTGGCGGTGTTGGCGGCGGAGCCAGTGGTGGAGCGAGTGGCGGCGAAACGTCTGGCACGGACAAGCGCAAGCGACTTGCCCTTACCGATAAATTTCGAGATCTGGCTAAAAAAGTAAAGGTTTTGACCAAGGAATTGGCAAGTCCAATTACCAAGCCAATTGATCCAAGCGAAAATCCTGAGCAGGGAACTGCCATTGAATCCAATATAGATTTCATAGATGTTTGGACACATGATTTGACGGTTCCTCCTGGCAAAACATTTCGTTATCGATGTCAAGTTCAAATCTTCAATCAATTTTTCGGCAAAGAATTTCTTTTGGTGAAAGAGCAACTTGAGCTTGCAAAAGAATTCGCAATCAACACTCCATGGAGCCAGTGGTCCGAACCGATTTATGTTCCTAAGAAAGTCATGTACTTCGCGGATTCGGGCACGTTGGGCGAATCAGGAACTAGGCAATCCGTTTCATTCAATGTCTACACGCTTCGCAAAGGTGCTTGGTACAAAATGGATCCCAATCCATCGTTTGAGCCAGGGCAATCAATTGTGTTTAAGGAAAAATTGGATGCTGAAAATAGCAGCGCAACATTTGTGGATACCGATTCAGGTTGGTTTGTTGTTGATGTCATAGATGATCCAAATGCGGTGCCAGAAAAGAACCGTCCAAATCTTCCAGCCGTTGTCCTGCGTCGCCAGGACGGTGAAGGTGCGATTGAAATTCGCTATCCAACAATTGACAAGAAAAATCCCAGCATAATCTTGTTAGAAAACTTGGTGAAAGAGGCGAAAAAAAACAAGCCGGCCTAAAAAATGCCGGGCTCAGCCTGCTTTCCTTGTAAGAACCAACATTCGTGCTCCACCAGCACGCCACTTACCCAACCTCGCGGTCATTTATCCACAATTTTCCCATGTTTCATAGGCTTGACAGGCTACGAAACATCATTACAATCATCGACCTTCCATAAAGGGCTTGCCCTGTATGAAAGGCGACGAAAGTCGGCTCTTTAATAAGTAAATGAGACAATGGTTTGAGTGTTCGTGTGACGTGGCTGGTGCCACTGGTCTCGAGGGCCACTGAGGTCATCACGAATACAGATAGATACAATCGTGTGTTTTTTTTGTGAAGTTCAAAGAGAAACACACTGATATGTTGCAAGCACCGAGAATTCGAGAATGTCTGAGATGCTGCTCGTGTTCAATAAATAATAAATTCTTCACTGAACAAGTTAAATAAAGAATGCGGGTTGCCGGTCCAATAAGCAAAAGGGGCCGGCATGGTTGTTGATCTGAAAACAGTCGAGTGAAGCAATTCATCCGACGGTCTCCGGTCGACATGGCCAAGCGTGAAAGGGCACATGGTGGATGTCTTGGCGTTAAGAGGCGATGAAGGACGTTGGAACCTGCGATAAGCCTAGAGGAGCTGGTAACCG
>CAIWNO010000087.1 GCA_903914045.1 uncultured bacterium
CCCGTTGACGCGCTGCTGCCAACGCTTGGCGGACAGACCGCGCTGAATTGCGCGTGCGCCCTGCATGATGACGGCACATTGCAACGCATGAATGTTGAAATGATCGGCGCGGATCGCAAGGCCATTCACCGCGCCGAGGACCGCGAAGCCTTCCGCGCCATTATTGAAAAACTTGGACTGAAGCAACCCAAGTCGCGCACCGTGACAACGGTTGAGGACGCGAAAACATTCGTGCACGAAATTGGTTTTCCCGCCATCATTCGCCCCGCGTTTACGCTTGGTGGTTCTGGCGGCGGCATTGCGTGGAACATGGATGAGCTTGAAGAAATCACGCGCCGCGGAATTTCCGCCAGCATGATTGGCCAAATTTTAATCGATCAAAGCGCGCTGGGCTGGAAGGAATATGAGCTTGAAGTGGTGCGTGATCGCAAGGACAATTGCATCATTGTGTGCGGAATTGAAAACCTGGACGCCATGGGCGTGCACACCGGCGACAGCATCACCATTGCGCCAATCATGACGCTGAGCGACAAGGAATATCAGCGCATGCGCGACGCGGCGTTCAGCATTATGCGCGCGGTGGGTGTTGAAACCGGTGGCAGCAATGTGCAGTTCGCGGTCAACCCCGCCAACGGCGACATGGTTGTTGTTGAAATGAATCCGCGCGTGAGTCGCTCTAGCGCGCTGGCCAGCAAGGCGACTGGTTTTCCAATCGCAAAGATTGCCGCCAAACTTGCGGTTGGTTACACGCTTGATGAACTACGCAATGATGTTGTGGGAAACACCAGCGCGTGTTTTGAACCAACGCTTGATTATGTTGTGGTGAAGATGCCGCGCTGGACATTTGAAAAATTCCCAGAGGCCGACGAACGTCTCACCACGCAAATGAAAAGTGTTGGCGAGGCCATGAGTATTGGCCGCACCTTTAAAGAGGCGCTGCAAAAAGTAATTCGCTCCATGGAGGTCAAGCGCCACGGATTTGGTCTTGATCGAAACGACAAGTGGCTTGCCGCGCAACGCGACACTATTAGCGAGTTGGCCGATGGCAGCGATGTGGCCTGGCCAATCGCCGAAGAAACGCTTGTGCGCAAACTCACCGTGGCCAGCCAAGGCCGCTTGTATTACGTGCGTTACGCGCTGAAATGCGCATGGACCGTGGAACGAGTCAGTGAACTCACCGGCTACGACCCGTGGTATGTCTCGCAACTTGCGGAGTTGGTGGCCTTTGAAGACGTGTTGTGCAACTATAAATCGCTAGACCAGTTGCCTAATGAGATTTTATTTCAAGCCAAGGCGCACGGCTACTCCGACGCGCAACTTGCCAATTTGTATTTGGGCGCCATTACCACGGACACAATTTTGAAAGTGCGCGCGTACCGCAAGAAAGCTGGCATTGAGCCCGTGTACAAATTGGTGGACACATGCGCCGCGGAGTTTGACGCAGCCACTCCATATTTTTATTCCACATACGAGCGCGCCTTCACGCACAACGGCAAGCGCGTGCTGGATGACGAAATTAGAATCACCAACAAGCCCAAGGTTATTATTCTTGGTGGCGGTCCAAATCGAATTGGTCAAGGAATTGAATTTGATTATTGCTGCTGCCAAGCTTCTTTCGCGTGCGCGGAAATGGGTCTTGAAAGCGTCATGATTAATTCCAATCCAGAAACCGTGAGCACGGATTTTGACACCAGCGATTTACTTTTCTTCGAGCCGCTCACGCTTGAGGACACGCTGAATTGCATTGAACGCCTCAACGGCGGCGGCATTGAACAAGGCGCGCGCAGTGGCGGCGTGGTTGGCGTGATTGTGCAATTTGGCGGGCAAACTCCGCTAAATTTGGCACATGGACTTGCCAAGGCTGGCGTGCCGCTGATTGGCACTGGCCTGCAAAGCATTGACGACGCCGAGGACCGCGATCGATTTAAAAATGTCATTGATGAACTTGGCCTTGCGCAACCGCCCTCTGGAATTGCGCGCGGCCTTGAGCAAGCCGTGGACATTGCGAATCGCATTGGCTATCCGGTTTTGGTGCGCCCAAGTTATGTGCTTGGCGGTCGCGGCATGGAAACGTGCTTTGATGAAACAAGTTTGCGCCGCTACATGAGCAAGGCGGTCGAAGTAAGCGACCTTGCGGAAACACCAATCTTGGTGGACCACTTTCTAGCCGACGCAATTGAAGTTGATGTTGATGTGATCGCGGATTTCTCGCCAGACGAAAGTTCGCGGACAAAACTTGTTGCGCAAAAAAGCGACAACCCGCGTGCCGTTGTGTGCGGCGTCATGGAGCACATTGAAGAGGCTGGCATTCATTCGGGCGACAGCACCTGCACCGTGCCGCCGTACTCGCTTTCACCAGTGATCGTGCGCCGCATTCGCGAGCAGTCCATGGCGCTGGCCAAAAAACTTCGCGTGCGCGGACTTATGAATGTGCAAATGGCCGTGAAGGACGATGTGATTTATGTGCTTGAAGTGAATCCGCGCGCCAGCCGCACCACTCCATTTATTAGCAAGGCCAAGGGCGTTGCGTATGCGCGCCTTGCCGCGCGCGTGATGATGGGCGCCTCGCTTGATGAACTGAGCGTGCATGAAACCGCCGACACGGGTTTCTTTGCCGTGAAAGAAAGCGTTTTTCCATTCGCCAAATTTCCGGGCGTGGATGTGATTCTGGGTCCAGAGATGCGCTCCACCGGC
>CAIWNO010000088.1 GCA_903914045.1 uncultured bacterium
CCTGATGAGACCCTGCGTGGAAAAGCGCGTGAACTAGCGGGTAAAGTTGGCATTGCGCTTGATTCCGCTGCAACGTTGCGTACAGCGCTTGACACAAATGCCAATCCAAGCGAACGGGCGAGTTGTTTGCGTTTGCTTGCCCAAGAACATAATCCGCAATTGGCCAACGCGGTTGATGCGGCGCTGATGTCGCAAAATCCAAAGTTGCGCGCCACCGCGCGCAATGTGTTTGCAAAAGAAAATCCCAGCAAAGCCATTCCACTTTTGCAGCAAGCAATTCTTCACGGCGAAATGATCGAGCAACAAGAAGCCATTGCCGCGCTTGCGCCCATGCAAAACGCGGACGCAGCCAACGCGCTCGCGCCACTAGCGCAACAACTTGCGCAAGGAACGCTTGCCCCCTCTTTGCAGCTTGAAATTATTCAGGCATGTGAAGCGCGCCCGGAGCCGGTGTTTGCGAAATCGCTTGCGCAATGGAAGAAAGATTTCGCAAGTCCAGATCCGTTTCCAATGTTCAACGCCTGTGTTGATGGTGGCAACGCCGAACAAGGTCAGCGCATTGTCGCCGCAAACTCCGCCTCGCAATGCTTGCGTTGCCACGCTATTGCCGGCGGTGGCGGACACGCGGGTCCATCGCTTGAAGGCGTTGCCACGAGATATGACCGCCGCGGCTTGCTTGAAAGTTTGGTGCAACCCAATGCGAAACTAGCGGCCGGCTTTGGTCCTGTCAGCGCCATGCCAACCATGAGCGTGCTGCTTTCTCCGCGTGAACTGCGCGATGTGGTCGCATATTTATCCACACTGCAAACCGCGCATCAACCATGACCGCGCATGAATGTCATAGTGATTGAGTTTGCGGGCGTTGCGGTCTTGCTTGCTGGAGAAAAGTTCAACTGAAACTTTTCTGGATCAACAAAATACGCCTTGCCCGTCACCGGCCACGCGGGTCGCGTGTCCGACCATGTCACGGTTCCCGTGGTGCTTCCATCTGGCCCAATTTTCCCCGCAAAAGTCGCTGAAACAGCCTGATTCCATTCGGTTGAATTAAATCCGTCATCCACCATCGCCCCACTCATTGTGCCGTCGGCCGTTACGCGAACCGTGCCCGTTCCCCAATCCGCGCCGCCGTCATACCAATTCACGGTCCATGTTCCAGTCCACTGCTTCTGAAAATCTGGCATGACAGTTTTTTGCGCAACACCATAAGGCGGCGCGCCAGGAATTCCTTGCTCATGCAGAGCAAGCGTGATTTGATCAACTTCGCTCTGACCTTTGGATGTTGTGGCTTTCAAATTTGCGCCAAGCGAACCAGTGGTTGGATGCGACCATGTTCCCGCATACGAAAAATACGCGCCGCCTGTCCATGTCACGGTCAGTCCAATATCGTCGCCTGGACCCAACAATCCCGTCACGGTTGCAACGCGTGGTGGCACGGTTGGATTGGCTTGCGACCACACCGTGTCGGTCATGCTTCCGCGCACGCGCCCTGATTGCTCAATCACAAATCGCGCTTGACCGCCAGACGTTCCGCTTGAATTCATGAACGAGCCAGACCAACGCAGTGCCGTGGTGGCTGTGTCCTTTGAAGTGGCCGTGCTCGAGTCAGCGTTGTTGCCCGAACCCATCTTGCGCGCCGCCGCCACGCAACCACTTAAAACAGCGGCGCAGACGGCAATTTGAATAGAAACGGTGCAAACGAATTTGCAAAATGGAGGAATGTTTTTCACGCGCTCATGGTAGCGGTCTTGCCCACATTCAACTCTGCATGCATAACATTCCGCCATCAACTGGAATCAGTGCTCCATTCACATACGCCGCCGCGGGCGAAGCGATAAACGCAATGACCGCCGCAATTTCTTCTGGTGAAGCAAATCGTCCCGCGGGAATTTTTCCAATCATCTGCGCCTCCACCTCCTCAACAGAACTACCCGAACGCTTGGCGCGCCCGGCAATGATGGACTCCAAGCGTTGCGTCCGTGTTGAGCCGGGCATAATTAAATTCGCTGTAATTACAAAACCACCAAGCTCACCCGCAAGCGTGCGCGTCCAATTGGCCATAGCCGCGCGCGCCACGTTGTTCACACCTTGACCACGAATGGGACGCTCAATACTTGTGCTACCCACAACAATAATGCGTCCATATTTTTCCACGCGCATGCCCGGCGCGCACACCTGCGCCAATTTGTGCGCGCTGGACAAAAGTTGCGCAACGCACTTGTCAATTTCTTCTGTTGATGCATCTATTAAATATCCCGCCTCGGGCGCGCCCGTGTTCACAACCACAATGTGCACCGCGCCTATTCGCGCAATCAACGCGTCGGCGGCTTTCTCCACCGCGTCGGGGTTGGCGTGGTCAACCAGCATGATTTGATGTTCATGTGCCGCTGCGGAGTCGCCATTGAATACCGGTGCGCGCGCAACCTGCGACACCTTTGGTAATTCAGCAAGAACTTTTGCAAGACCTTCGTCGTTGCGCCCGCAAAGCACAACCCTGGCTCCCGCGTCAGCTAGCGCATGCGCGACCGCGCAACCAATTCCTTGCGTCGCACCACAAACCAGCGCAGTTTTTCCTTGCAATGAACGGTTGAACATGCGCACAAAGGTAACCGTTCTCCCCAACGTTCATACATTTCAAGTTTGAACCAAATTCATCGCGGGTTTGAAGCGTGAATCAATTTCATTTCTTACAAAACAAATGCCAACATTCACGCCGCACTGCTTACTATGCTCACATGTCGTTGCCCGCTCTCTCACCAGAAGAAGCAATTCGCAAGGTGCTTTCGCTGCCCGCGTCTCGTCGCGCCGCGGCCTTGCGTGAGTTGCTTCACGGCAATCGCGCCGCACTGAACAAGGCTTTGGAAATGTTGCCCACCATGGGCAACGCGCCGCAAAGCGTGTTGAGTCAAACAGAAATCAAGCCGGAAATTCGCATTGGCTCCTATCACCTTCGCAGCGTGCTTGGCGAGGGTGGATTTGGAATTGTCTGGCTTGCTGAACAAGATGAACCGCTACGCCGTTCGGTGGCGTTTAAAATTCTTCGGCCCGATCGCCTCGACCCTTCCAGCCGCGCGCGCTTTGAAAGCGAGCGCCACGTGGTCGCTCTTCTTGATCATCCCGGCTTGATCAAAATTTTTGAAGCCGGTAAATCACCCGATGGTCGTCCGTGGTTCGCCATGGAATTGGCCGCGGGTTCGCCAATCACGCAGACATGTGATGTGGCTGGTCTCTCGCTTGGTCAGCGCATTGATCTGATGTCGAAAGTGTGCCGCGCCGTTCATCACGCTCATCAACGCGGCGTCATTCACCGCGATCTCAAGCCGTCGAACATTTTAGTTTCACTTGACGCCGACGAAGCCGTTGTGAAAGTGATTGATTTTGGAATTGCGCGCGCCGCGTTTGATCCAATGAATCCCGACGAGCGCGCCGGTGCCCTGGTTGGTACGCCAGCTTTCATGGCGCCAGAAGCGCGCCATCTTGGCGCGGGTGAGGCTGATTCCCGTATGGATATTTACGCGCTTGGCGCAGTCATGCTGCGTCTTCTGACAGATTGTTTGCCCGATGATTCCAACACGCTTGCAGCCCACAAATTATTTGAGAATCTTTCGATTGATGAAAAGAAAGTGGCGA
>CAIWNO010000089.1 GCA_903914045.1 uncultured bacterium
ACGACCATAGAATAAACGCCCTATGCCCATGTACGAATACATCAATGACACCGACACGCAAGTGATTGAGTTACTGCGACCCATGGCTGACGCCGACAAGCCAGTGCAAGACCCTGCCGGAAAAGACCGCAAGTTCACGCGCCGTCACAGCGTATTTGGCGTAGTGGGTTCCAGTGCCTCCGCGGCTTCGGCTCCCAACATGGGCGGCTGTTGCCCATGCGGCAAGTCGCAATCGCAGTGCGGACAAAATTAAAATAAACAACCCATGATCCTGCACGGCATAGATTTCTCCGGCGCTTCCTCTGGTGGCGCCGCCAAAATACGCGTGGTGGAGCGCGACTTGCTCAAGCGCCACGACCCCATTCGCTACAAGGGTCGCATGGACCGCAACAGTTTGGCTCGCCACATTCTGGAATGCGCCAAGGACGGCCAGCCACACATGTTTCGCATTGACGCGCCATTTGGTCTTGCCTTGGAATCACTTCGCCAATTTGATGTGGCGCCCACATGGAGCGGCATGGTCACCTGGATGGAATCATTCAAGGATCCGCGGCTGTGGCGCACCGCCATTCGCAAAGTGTCGCGTCAAGAACCTAAGCGCATCTGCGATCAAGTTTTTCGCACACCCATGGCGCCAATGAACTTGCGCATCTTCAAGCAGACATGGACCTTGATCGCCGAAGTGCTCAAGCCACTTGCTGATGCGGGCATTCGCATTGAGCCCGTGCACGCTGGTCACCCCAAAAATCAAGTCACCGTGTGCGAAGGTTGCCCCGCAAGCATTCTGAAATTTTCCGGCATGCCCGATCACGGCTACAAGGGTGCCGGCATTCCGCCGCGTCAATTGCGCGAGCGCTTGGTGCGCACGCTTGATCAAGAACACCTGCGCATTCCAGACCGCATGGGTCAAGAAGCCATTGACGATGAGGAGGGCGACCTGCTTGACGCCATGATTCTTCTAACTGAACCACTGCAGTGGATTCCACCAGCGACGGCCATGATTGAAGGTTGGATTTACTAAATCACTGCGGCGCTTTATTGAACCAAACAACATCACCGTTGTGGTGAAATTGAATTCCACATCAAATCAGTTTCAAACCCCGCGCGTGGACGGATGCCAAATTAATTTGTGCAATTGCGTTTGCATGCGCACGGGCAGGGCATCGGCCAAAATCCACTCGGCAAGGGACTTTGGATCCAGCCCCGCGCACCCCGCAATATCAGCGTTTTTTGCCTGCTTCCACGCCGCGCTCATCAAAACGCAATTCACTTTCGCGCCCAGCGCGTGCTTGATCATGATGTCTTTGGCCCATTCATAATCGCCGCGATCGGCGATGACAAATTTAATTTCGTCATGCGGCTTCAGTTGATCAAGATTGCTCCACAAGTTGCGCCCGCACTCGCCGCTGGCAGGGCACTTCAAATCCATAATGCGAATGCAGCGCGCGTCGAGCGGGGAAATATCAAGCGCGCCGGAAGTTTCTATAAGCGTGGTCAAGCCCGCGTCGCACAAGCCGCGCACTAAATCAACGCATGCTGCTTGCGCCAATGGCTCGCCGCCAGTGACTTCAACCAAGTCGCAGCGTGATGCCAAGGCTTCCGCGATCAACGAAACAACGGTGCGCGGCGCGCCTTCGCGAAAGGCGTAACTGGTGTCGCACCAAGCGCATCGCAGCGGGCAACCTGTGAGGCGAATAAAAAAACACGGCCTTCCGGCGAATGTGCTTTCACCTTGAATGGAGAAAAAAGTTTCATTGATGCGCAGCGAGGCGTTGCGAGTGTCGGTCACAGAAATGGTGTGTGTCACCGTGTCGCTCATATCGCGCTCCGTATCCGCAAGCCAAAGACCAACTCAAACACAAATCAAATGCCCAGGAGAGGACTCGAACCTCCAAGGGATTGCTCCCACCAGCACCTCAAGCTGGCGCGTCTGCCAATTTCGCCACCAGGGCCAATTCCCGATTTCTCGGGACGAAGAGTTTAGCGAAAAAAATACTTTCAGAAGCCCGCTTCAAAGAAAGCGGGCGACGCCCAATTGGACATCGCCCGCTGTAACTTGCAAATGAAAGAGTGGATTATGTGTAGTTCAACAGAGCCAAACCAACATCCGAACTATCAACTTCACCGGACCCATCCAAATCGGTTGGACATCCAAAGCATGGACCCACGTCAAGCAGAATTAAACCAACATCTCCACTGTCCACTTGACCGTTTCGATCAAGATCAGCGAACAAGGCTGGGTAGCAAGAGACCTTGGTGAAGGAAACGCTGTCAATGGCGGCTTCAACCACATTGTCCGTACCGTTGTCCTGTGCGACAAATTTCACCTTCATGTCGCCGGATTGGGAAACGTAATCCAACATGTTGATGGTCTTCAGATTCCAAGATTGACCAGTCGAGTAGGACGCTGCAAGCACCCAATTTTGCCCACCGTCATTGGAAAAGAACACTTCAAGAGGGTCATCCGTCACAAGCACGTTGAAGTAACTTAAGTACAAGGCAAACTTGACATCCAAAACATCCGCACCAATTCCATCGATACTTGGAGAGATGAGAGAGGTTGAGCCGCCATCAACATCAACGCAACTTCCAGATCCGGTGATGAACGCTTTGCTACCGCTGTATGCGGAGGCACTGGCCCCGCAGCCACTTAATGTCGTGGAACGAATCCATGTTCCCACAGTGGCCGTGTCACCCGGCGCGCCAACGGTGAAGGTGGTGCTCGTGCCATCGAATGTGTCAGAGAACGCAACGACCGAAGAAAGAACGGACGTTGTTGAGTAGTTTGTGGTGGGAGCAGTTGTTGGCAGAACCATTGTGCTACCGCCCGTGGACTTTGCTTCAATGTAATACTGCACCTTTACATTGCAGCCGCCCGCGGGGAATGTTGCGGTGTAATTGTTGCCACCCAAACTTGCCAAAACGACGGACGAGAATGTTCCGGAGGTGCCTTCGCGGTAATACATTTTCGCGCTGCCCGCAAGCACTTGACTTGAAACTGGAACAATAGACACGCTCATTGTTGTTCCACCGCTTGGATCGATAGTGGTTGGACCACCATTTGGAAGCGATATGGTGAACAACGCAAGCGCTGGTGGCAGGAGGCCATGAGATGAGAACGCATTGCTAATGGCTGTGTAATTAGGTGATCCGTCTCCCAGATTTCCGTTGTCGTCATCCAGGGTCAGGTAATCCAACGTGATGTCATTTTGAATAGTGCTGGAACCGGCGTGAAGCGGCGTTGAATTCACAGCCAATTTTGCAAGTCGCGTTCGATAGTCGCTTGGATATGTTGTAATGAAACTGCTTCGCAGGCTCCAGAAGCAACCAGAGATCAATTGTCCGCATGAGTGGATTTCACTGCCGCAACTTGAGCATCCAGTTGATGAGTATTGGCATGAATTGCTGGCGCTACGAATACCGCTGGAGCAACTTTGGAAACCAACACCAAGTTGGGAGTTGTCGGTAATGATAATGCCAACGATATCGGCTTGGCCTTCACCATATTGGCCTTGACCGCTTCCTCCGCTTGACACCATGTGGTGGCCGTACTCATGGGCGACCACATCGCCGAAGGCGGTGTTATTGCAACCACTGCCGGCGCTGAAGAAATTAATGCTGCTACCGTCGTAGTAGGCATTGCACACATCGGCAATGTTTGTGTTGATGGTGAAACTTGTTTGCGTTGAAATAGTTGGATAGCTGGCGTTGGCGGCCAGAATTTTTTCACGCGTGCGATTGGCAATTTCATAGGAGTTGGTCTGTGCGGTATTGACGACATTTGGCGTGGGATTGAACAGGAATGTGCTGTTGCTTCCATCATTCAAAGTTTGTACTGGCACCGTTCCAAGAGTGCTGCTTTGATCAACAACTTTGAAATACTTTCCAGCAAGTGCCGCAGCCGCAAGGACAGAAGCAGTTCCGGAGTACGTGTGAGTAAATGCACCGTTGGTATCTGCGTACACAGTGGTGCTTCCAATAAGAATTTTGGCGTACGGCATGCCGCGAATCACCTCGGCGCTGCACGCGTCGGCTCGGTAATCAGTGGTGACATATTCATTCACTTGACCGGTGACGGTGCCATGGTAAATCATGCTCTCTTGAAAGAGAATGTTGCCATTTGCAGCATCCACAACAAAGAGAATTTTTTGGTAGTTGGATGGATCAAACGCGCCGCCACCTGTGGCGACAAATTCAACCGCAAGTTTGGCAGTTTGAACATCCTCATCAAGGCCAGCCCACACCACATAGCGCGGCGTGTTCATTTGTGGCGGCGCGGTGAATTGACCAAGAGCTTGGCTTCCAACCAACCCAACATCGATTGAAGATGCGTCCAGGTTTTTGCCAGCAAGTTGCGCTTCCATGGTTCCAATGTTGCGCAGTGTGGCGCCGGCAAGCACCATTGGAAAATTATCTTCGCTGCGGACCAAGCCCCAGCCGTATGAACGGAACACTGGCACGCCCTTGGCTTGTTGTCGGAAATACGCCACGGTGAACTCGCTTGATGTTCCGTCTTCACTTGTCATCAACGGCAAGGTGTGCGCGCCGTCTTCTGTTGGTCCAACTTTTTCAAGTTGCGAGTATGGAACCTTCCACAACATGGACCAATCTTGCATGAATTTGTCAGCGCTGTCGCTGGGAGAAACGCCATGTGAAAATGTGGTTCCCCAAACGCGGCGCAGCGAACCTTTGATGTCAAGAAGACCACCGCCTGGAAAAATTCGCGCAAAGCGATCTTGTATAGATTCGCCATTTGGATCGACTTGGTTACCAATGGCGCCGGTGTTGTTATTGATTGCTGGAGTCATGTTTCCTTGATTGCTTGCCAAGGCCAATGTGGCAGCACTGAACAAAAGTGCTGTTGAACCAATCATTGACAAACGCGATTTCTTGAACAAGTAATTCATGGTCTTTGAACGCTTTCTTATAAAATTCGATTCCACCTTATAGGGCACGACAGAATGACAGCCCTACTTTACCTAGTAAGATTATTGCACCATCTGTGGTGATTGCAATGAAAACCTTTAAAATTTGCAGAAAAAATATATTTATATCGGACTTGCCTGCGAATGTAAGCGTGGCAACAGTCACACAAATTGACAATTGAGGCCAATGAATTGAAAAAGAAACGGGCGGATCTGGTGAGAGATCCGCCCGCTTTATTTCAATATTGAAAACGTTTCAATCACAATTCTTAGTTGATCTCCAAAAGTGCTAGACCAACATCGGAGCTGTCAACTTCACCGGATCCATCCAAATCTGTTGGGCAGCCTGCGCAAGGACCAACATCCAACAAGATGAGACCAATGTCCGAGCTGTCAACAATACGATCGCCATCCATATCGCCAAAGACGGCATCGGCGCACTTCACACTGGTGAATGTGACGCTGTCAACGCCGGCTTCAACAACATTATCGGTGCCATTGTCTTGCGCAACAAACTTCACGCGCATTTGGTTGGTGACTGGCAAGATATTGAGCACATTCAATTTCTTCAGCACCCACGTGTTGGCGCCAGTTGCGGTGGTGTAGGAAGCGCCAAGCACCCAAGTGCTACCGCCGTCATTACTGACGAATACTTCTAACGGATCATCTGTTGGAGTGGCGCCGTTGTAACTTAAGAAGATGGCGTAGGACAATTCAACCGTGTCACCCGAAGAGGCATCTACAATTGGACTTAGAAATGAAGTCTTGCCGCCGTCAACATCCTCGCAACTTCTATAAGCCGTCACAAACGCCTTGGTTCCACTGTATGAAACAGTGTTAGCACCGCAGCCACTCAGCACCGCATTGCGCACCCAGATGCCCGCAGTCGCGGTGTCGCCTGGCGCGCCAATCGTGAACAGCGTTGAAGAGCCATCAAAGTTGTCGGCAATTAAAGTTGCCGAGGAAATTGCTGCAGTTGCCACATAGGCCGCTGTTGCTCCACCCGCAGGCAAGGTCA